>JAYQGD010000754.1:0-1501 GCA_038140415.1 Rhodospirillaceae bacterium | reverse complement strand
AGTGGGGGCAGGTCAGATTGGGAGGTGTCCCTCTCGTCGTTGCCAGAGTTGGTCAGACTGTCGGCAATCCACCAGAGGGTTATCGAAGGTATTCTCTATACCGCTGACATAGATAGCACGGGGCTTCCTGACTACTGGGAAACGCCATGCGAGGTGGCGGAATCACAAACGGCCGATTGTGCAAGGTCGTGTTGTCTTCGAGTATTTCCTGGCTTTGAAGGCAGGAATTCCGGCGGAAAGGTTGTTTGCGGTCGTGGGAAGCCGTGGCAACCAAGAACACATGGTCCTTCTTGTGTCGCGGGATCCATCTACAAACGGGACAGACATCGTGCTGGACTCAGTGAACCGAGACCCTCTCCGCGGAACGTATTTGGATGGGTTCAAGCCGCTTTTCTATCTCGGGCTCAATGATATTTGGCTCCATCGCGCATCCTAACCTTTCTGGTTGGGCGGTTCCGGAACGACCGCACCGTCATTCGCTCCGGATGCGCGGACTGAATTGACGACGTCCTCCGCGTCGATGGCATAATGGTGTTGTCGCAGGTTCGAGTCCTGCCGGGCCCAGCATCTCTTCACGCGTGTCCTCATCCACCCGGAGTCTTTTCACTTGGAATTCCTGCCTGCTGATATCAATGCGACGGCGGCGGCCATGCTCATCGCCGCGACGTTCATCGGAACGGTCATTTCCGGCGCCATGGGCGTCGGGGGCGGGATCATCCTGATCGCGGTGATGGCGAATTTCATGCCGGCGCCGGCGGTCGTCCCGGTTCACGGTGTGGTCCAATTGGGCTCCAATGTCTTCCGCGGGACCATCCAGCGTGCCCATATCGACTGGGGCACCTTCGTCTGGTTCGCGCTCGGCAGCATCGTCGGCGTGGCCGTTGGCGGCAGCGTCGTCGTCGCCCTGCCGGCGGATATCCTGCGCGCCGGCCTCGGCCTTTTCATCATCTACACGGTCTGGGCGCCGAAGATGCGTTTCTCCAGCCAGGGCCGGCTGGTGACGGTCGTCGTCGGCGTCGCGTCGAGCTTCCTGACCATGTTCTTCGGCGCCACGGGGCCGTTCGTCTCGGCGCTCCTGAGCCGGCGCGGCTACACGCCCCAGGGTCTGATCGGCACCCATTCGGCCTTCATGGGCGCCCAGCATCTGCTCAAGATCATCGTCTTCGGGTTCCTGGGTTTCGCCTTCGCCGACTGGGTCTGGATGGTTGTGTTGATGCTGTTGGCCTCGCTCGCGGGCACCTTGATCGGCAGCTTCGCGCTGGGGCGCATGAGCGCGGATACCTTTGCGAAGATCCTGAAAGGGATCCTGACCCTGCTCGCTGTCAACCTGCTGGCCGTCGCCTTCGGGCTCTATTCGATCACGTGACAAGCCCGGTAATCCGGGCCGGTCCGGCGTCCATACCTCCGCCGTCACAAGTCATTGAATCCCCGGTCACTGGCCGGGGACAGGATCCGCGCTTACGTTTCATTCAGGCCAATACCGGCCGGAAAGAGGGGTAAG
>JAYQGD010000753.1:0-1501 GCA_038140415.1 Rhodospirillaceae bacterium | reverse complement strand
CTCAGCGATGCTGACATCGACGCGCTGATTGAAGACCGGACGGCGGCGCGGGCCAATAAGGACTTTGCCACCTCGGACCGCATCCGCGACGAACTGGCCGAGCAAGGCGTCATTTTGGAAGACGGGCCGGACGGCACCACCTGGAAACGGGGTTAGGTTTTCAGTTCGGCCGGCTCGGGATCGGCCTCGATCCCCGCCGCGTTGGCCAAGAATTTTCCGCTAATCAGCAACAAGACTAAAAGCACCAGCGCAGCCGCGACACCCATCGCCACCTGCAGCCCGGTGAATTCCGCCAGCGCGCCGATGGCCAGCGTGCCGAAGGCCGGACCGCCGACGGAGGCGGCCAGATTGACGCTGATCACCCGCGCCCGGTATTCATCTTCGACCACGTTCTGCACCAAGGTCGTCCCACACGTGCCCACATTGCCGATGAAGGCGCCGGCGAAGAAACAGGCCACGAAGGCGACCGCCACCACACTGTTGGACACGAATACTAATAAAGACACAGATGCGCCCACGGCGCAGAGAAGAAGTATCCTGGTGGTGCCCTGGGTGCGTCCCCGGATCGACAACAGGACTGCGCCAATCAGCGCACCGACGCCGGCCGACGCCAGCATGTTACCGAGCCCCTGTTCATCCAGGTGAAACACGGTTTCCGAAAATCCCGCCATCAGATTGTAGAACGGCCGGAGCATCATCGCCGCGGTCACCGCCAGCGCCAAAATTAGCTTCAAGTGCCGGCTCGCCATGATGTAGGCAATCCCGGCCCGGATGTCGGCGGCAAGCGTCGGGATGATAGCCCCTTCCCGCCTCCGGCTGGGCATCGGATTAACGATCTGCACCCGGATCAACGCGGTCAGAAGGCATGCCATGCCGACGGCGCTCGCAAAGTAGGCGACGGCCGCCCCGCCCGGCTCCCCGAAATGGGCGTTGCCGGTGGCCAGCACAAACCCACCCAAGGCCGGGCCGGTAAAACTCGCCGTGTAATACGTCGCCCCGTTCATGCTGATCGCCGCGGCGAGGTTTTTTCGTTCCAACAGTTGAGGGATTAGGGCCTGACGGGAGGGAAAATCAAAGGACATAAAAATTCCCTGCACCACCGTCAGGGTGAGCAGCAGGATCGGCGTCATCAGTCCAGCCAAAGTGAGCACGCCGACTGCAGTCGACATACTGACCCCCAGCACCATGGCGATCATCGCCGTCCGCCGGTGGCCATACCGGTCGGCGACCGCGCCGGCGACCGGTCCCAATACGAACAGCGGGGCCAGATAGGCAAAACCGACGGCGCCGAGCCAGCCGAACGAATGGGTGAGATGAAACATCAGCCATTGGGCGGTGACGTGGAAGATCCACACCCCATGGGCGGAGAACACGTGGCCATACCAATAGCGGCGGTAGTTGGTGCTGGAAAGCGCCCGCCCGATGCCGCCGAAATAAGAGGAGAAGTCCCGCTGTCCCGCCATCCGCCACATCTACCTCTTGGCGGGGCGGAGGTAAAACA
>JAYQGD010000752.1:0-1503 GCA_038140415.1 Rhodospirillaceae bacterium | reverse complement strand
CCGAAATCCGCCACCCGGACGAATTCGATCTGGTGATAGCGGGCGTTCAGTTGCACTTCCACGCCGCCGTCGCTCACCGCCGCGACCACACCGACGGGCAGGCCCGGCGGAAAGGCCCCGCCTTGCCCCGATGTCACAATCCGTTCGCTGGGGCTGACCCGCGCGTTGGGCGGCAAATGGATGAGTTTCGGCCGGGTCGTATTATTGCCGGCCATGATCGCCCGGGTCCGGGTCGAACTGATCACCACCGGAATGCGGGAATTGATATCGGTCAGCAGCAGAACCCGCGCCGACTGGTTGGACACATCCATCACCCGGCCGACCAAACCGGCATCGCTGAGGACCGCCTGGCCCTTTTTCAGGCCATGGGCCGAGCCGGCGTTGACCACCATGTTGTTGGAAAACGCGCCCAGCGTGCCGGCGATGACCCGGGCGCTGATAAACCGGGGCTTCTTGTCGTCGACCGTGGCGATCAGCGCCTTGAGCGCCGCGTTTTCGGCCTCAAGCTTGCGGGCCACCATCTGCCATTGCAGCAAGCGGGCGTTCGCTTCCTTCAGCCGTAAATTTTCCTCGCGAATGACCGTCAGGTCCTTCACGTTCTCCACACCCTGGTTGATGGTGGCGATGGGCTGGGACAGGCCCTGCAGGATCGGCGCGACCACGTTGGTCACTTCGGCGCGCACCTTGTCGATAACGACCGCGTCGATCTTACCGATCAGCATCAGGCCGAACGCACCCAAGATCAGGCCCAGATACATAAATCTCTGAACCAGACTCCGAAGGGGAGCGGCTATCCGCAAAATGGCGCTAGGGCGTTGTTCCATGGTCTACTTCCGCAAGTGCTCTTCCCCACCACCATATGGGGTTGCCTACGCGGGGGTTCCAGCTTCGTCGGGCCGGATTATAGGTATTAATACATTGTGGTCAAAACGTGACGTAGTTTTTTCATTTCCTCCAGCGCCCGGCCGGTACCCTTGGCCACGCACGAGAGGGGTCCATCCGCGATCGAGACCGGCAAACCGGTCGCATAACGCAGGACGTAATCCATATTCGATAGAAGCGCACCGCCGCCCGTTAGCACGATACCCTTGTCGACAATATCGGCGGCCAATTCCGGCGCCGTGTGTTCCAAAGCGGACTTCACCGCCTCGATGATCTGGCTGACCGGTTCGGCCAGACTTTCGGCGATTTGCCGTTCGCTGATCACCAGTTCCTTCGGCACGCCGTTCATCAGGTCGCGGCCCTTGATCTCCATGGTCCGGCCTTCGCCGTCTTCCGGCGGGCAGGCGGAACCGATCTCTTCCTTGATCCGCTCGGCGCTGGATTCACCGACCAGCAGGTTATGGTTCCGGCGGATATAGGCGATGATCGCCTCGTTCATCTTGTCGCCGCCAACGCGAACGGACTGGGCATAGACAATGCCGCCCAGGCTGAGCACCGCGACCTCTGTCGTGCCGCCGCCGATATCAACGACCATGGAGCCCGTGGGCTCGGTCACCGGCA
>JAYQGD010000751.1:0-1511 GCA_038140415.1 Rhodospirillaceae bacterium | reverse complement strand
AATGGCTGTCCGGATGATGGATGGTGGCCAGCATGCGGAACCGGTTGCGGATGGCCGTCCGGTCGGGCCGGGTGCCGGGGGCGAAGCCTAAAACGTGCAAGGCGTCGCTGCGGGACTGCACACCGTCCTTTAACGGATCAAATGCCAACACCGAAACGATTGCCCTAAGCCGTTCTAATTCTTCGTTTATTTCAGGGGCCGTCTCCGTGTTTTCCGACGGGTTTATGACATCCAAATGCAGGTCTTCCCGGTCCAGGCTGAGGGCTAAACTCAGCGCGCGACGTACCGTTGAAGTATCGTAACCGGAGGCCAGGCGAACCTGGAGCCGGGGTTTGCGCCGCCAGGGCCGGCCCTCGGACGGTCCCGATTTCAATACGGTCTCTTCACGATCTCCCGGCGGGGGTCCCCCGGGGTCCGGTACGGATCTGATTTTGTCCTCCGGCACGGTCAGCAGAATCGATCGGGCGAGGTCGCCGACATTCACCCGGCGCCGTTCGGCGAGCTGATTGATGGCATCCCGAAACTGACTGGAGCAGGGAACCGTGTAAGAGTCTTTTCGTGCTTTGGTTGTCATCTACTTTTCGCCCGGATATTTGGCGCGTTGTGTCGCCGCTGACGCCGATCTCAGGCGTGAGTTTCCTGATCGGCGCTTTTTTTACTTCTCAGACACGGCGTAAGCGATTCGGAGTCAAGCGTCAACTACATTTGTTGGTGCAGGGTTGGGTTGGTTGTCCGGAGCCCGCCGATGGCAGCCGTTTCAGCCGGTTGCTTTAAGAAATAACGCATAACCTATTGATTTATATCTAAGAAAATATACTAAAAAATAGCGCTACAAAGAGAATTTCTTGAAGTGATGACCTTTGCCCTAAGACGCCGGTGCCCAAAGCGATCGCGGCGAGGGGCGAAAAATCAGGGGTTTTGTTTCAACATCGGTCTGAAATCAGGCGGTTTTACCTGCATATGTAGACGCAATCTCGTAAAATGAATGAGTTAAGAGCATATTCTAATTATTAACAAAAGATTAATAGTATAACATAATGAAAATAAACAAATAAAAAGGATTGCTATGAGGCGCCTTAAAAACTACGAACGCAGATTCATTTGACTGGATAGTGGGATCAAATAAGGCTCGGCACCCGCCGAAACTGCTCAATCCAGAGAGTCGGATAAAATAATTCTCGTAAAAAGAGAGTTGATGGAAAGGCGGAACCGCCGATGATCGGTGAACGAAATGGTTAACTCAAGGACGGGGTCGCCGACGATGGGACCTGGTTCGGTTTCGCAATGCTTCGTCTGGCTGGCGCCGATGACACGATGTCGGCGGAGGCCGGATACCACAAACGCAGGCGCATATTCTTCGGGAATTATCCGGGTATTCGCGGGCAATGAAATCCGTCGCGGGTTTGAGGTTTGCGGAGTGGACTACCCAGCGATTCGGCGAAGTTAAGCCATTTGCCCAGGTATCTTGTTGTTCCTAACCCGGAACAACAATAAGCCCCTGAATCTACCGC
>JAYQGD010000750.1:0-1515 GCA_038140415.1 Rhodospirillaceae bacterium | reverse complement strand
CCCTATGTGGGCATGTCGCTTTATACCTGGACGGCGATCATCGCCGTGGTGCTGGCAGGCCTGTCCGCCGGCCACTGGATCGGCGGACGGCTGGCGGGCGCACAGGTGACCTATGCCGCCGCGAACATGCGCCTCGCCGTCGCCCTCGGCCTGGCGAGTATTTCAAGCTTGTTGGCGCTGGTTCTCCTGCGAGTGCTCTCCGGGCCACTGCTCTCCAGCGGGTTGAGCCCGGTGCCGGTGGTGATCTTGCTGACCACGGCGCTGTTCCTATTGCCCAGCCTGTTCGTCGGCATCGTCGCGCCGATCCTGACCAAGCTGGCGCTGGAAGACAAAGGCGACGATCCGGGTCCGGTGATCGGGCGCATGTACGCCATCGGCACGCTCGGCAGCATCGCCGGCACGCTGAGCGCCGGGTACCTGTTTATTTCCTGGATCGGCTCCATCTGGACGGTGATTGCCGTGGCGGTGGTGTATGGCGCCCTCGCCCTGGCGTGTCTGGTGATGGGCCGCCCGTCCAAGGGCATAGCTGTTGGCGTCGGGCTGTTGGTGTTGATTGGGGGGACAGCGTTTTTTGGCCAGAACGTCCGGGCCTTTATTACGCCCTGCACGGTGGAGAGCGACTATTTCTGCATCCGGGTCGACGATATGACAGCTGAGATCGGCCGTCCCAGTGCGCTGATGGCGCTGGATCATCTGGTGCACAGCATCAATGACCGGCTGGAACCGGGCATTCTATATAGCCCCTACATCCGCTTCGTCGATGAATACACGGACCGGCGGTTAATTGGCGCGCGGCCCGATAGGCCGTTCCAGGCTTTCTTCATCGGCGGCGGGGGGTATTCATTGCCCCGGGCCTGGGCGTCGTCCCGGCCGTCGTCCCGGCTGGTGGTGGCGGAGATCGACCCGGCGGTGACCCAAGCGGCGGCCGAAGGCATGTGGCTGAACACCGCGGACAAGGCCCTGGATATCCGGCACGAGGATGCACGGCAGTTGCTGCAGTCCTTGCCCAAAGAGGCGCAGTTCGATGTCGTGTTCGGGGATGCGTTCCGGGATATCTCCATCCCCGCGCACCTAGTCACCCAGGAGTTCCATGCAGAGATCGCGGCGCGGCTGAGGCCCAGGGGTTTTTATGTGGTCAATGTGGTGGATCACGGCGGCGAGCCGGCGTTTCTAGCGTCCCTGGTCGAGACCATGAAGCAGGATTTCAAATCGGTGGAGGTTTGGGCGGAGGCGGAGGAATTGGCTGCCGCGCAACAAGGGGCAGGCCAGCGCGTGACTTATATCCTGGTGGCCTCCCAGCAGGAGGCGCACATGGACCGGCTCGGCTATCGGCACGGGATCGCCCGGCAATGGCGGCGCTGGCCGCTCAGCGCGCTGGCACAGGCGGTGTCCGAGACGCCGGTGATCCTCACCGATGACTACGCGCCGGTTGATAGATTGATGACCCGGCTGTTGCTCGCGCCGGAATAAAGACAAACTTTAGCGAAGTTCGGAGCGTTCCGACCAGTTGCCGCC
>JAYQGD010000749.1:0-1516 GCA_038140415.1 Rhodospirillaceae bacterium | reverse complement strand
CGGCCCCGCCGGCGCTTACCAGCCGGTCCTCCGCCCAGCGGGTCAGCGCCTGGACCGGCGGCACCGGGAAGCGGTGCGCCACATGGGGCGCTTGAACGCTTTGGGCCGAAGAGTTCACGATCTGAATATCACTGACCTTTAACGTGATCTTGGGCAAATGTCTGAAGGTCAGTTGGGGCTGTTCGGGTTCGGCCGGCGTCTCGCAGCCCGCGAGGGCCACGGCGGCAATCAGCATGAGAGCTGTGATGTGCGTGCGAATCATGGGCGCATGGTGGCATGGGCCGGTGCGCGGTTCAAGATGGCTCAATCGGGTGTCAGGATTTAAGAGGCGCGAATTTCCGCCAGGCTGTCGTCATCAAACGCGTAGTCCGACCGGCAGAACTCGCAGGTCGCCACGATCAGCCCCTCGTCGGTCTTCATATCGGACAGATCATCCGGCGAGAAGGCCGCCAGGGTGGTGGCGACCTTGTCCCGGGAGCACCGGCATTGGGCGCGCACGTCTTTTTTCTCATACAGTCGCACGCCTTTCTCATGGAACAACCGGTAGAGAATTTGATGATCGCTGATGCGCGGGTCCAGCAGCTCTTCCCGGGTGAGAGAGCTCATGAGGATCACCGCGTTGCGCCAATGCTCGTCTTCCTCGTCCTGGGTCATGATGATCCGATCTTCGCCCGGCATACGCTGCACCATGAGGACGGCAGCCCGGGGCGGGAAGTCGCCGTCGACGGGATCGGCGGCCACCATGATGACGGTGTCCAACTGCTCCGACTGGCGGAAATAGGACTGGGCGCAATCGGCGATGCCAGCGCCTTCCAGCTCGACAATGCCCTGATAGCGGTCATCGGCGCCTTGATCGACGGTGAAGGCCATGTGTCCTTTGCCCAACAGATGCGGCACCGAGGCGCCGGGTGGTTTCTCTCCGGCGAAGGCGTCGGCATCATAACGGGCGTAGCCCCGGACGTCGCCGTTGCTGGAAAAATCCGTGATCATCATGGGGATCGGGCCATCTCCCTGGGTCTGCAGGATGAACACCCCGTCTTCCAATTTCACCGTGGTCGCGAGCGCGGCGGAGAGGGCGAGGGTTTCGCCCAGCAGGGTTGCTACCGCCGCCGGATAATTGTGGGGATCAAGGATCGCTTTATAGGAAGGACCCAGACGCGCCAGCCGGCCGCGCACGTTGGCGCCTTCAATGCGAAACGGCAGAACCGTGTCGGAACCGGAGGGAGAGGCCATGGTTGATGCGCAGGCTCAGGCGGTTAGCGGTTCATGCACCAGGCCAGGACGCCTTTCTGTGCATGCAGCCGGTTTTCCGCCTCGTCCCAAATAACGCTTTGCGGGCCGTCGAGAACCTCGTCGGTGACTTCCTCGCCCCGGTGGGCGGGCAGGCAGTGCATGAAGACGGCATCCCGCTTGGCGCGGGCCATCAGCTTGGCGTTGACCTGGAAGGGCTGCAACAGTTCCAGCCGGCGGTCCCGCTCGGCATCGTCGCCCATGGACACCCAGGTGTCGGTGATCA
>JAYQGD010000748.1:0-1517 GCA_038140415.1 Rhodospirillaceae bacterium | reverse complement strand
TGCTGCTCATATTGATGCGCCGGGCTGGCTGGGGGACAAGATTGCCGTGATGGCGCCGATGCTGCGCGCGTTCCGCCACAATGACGGCGGGTTGGCCTTGTTCAACGGCGGCGACGGCGGCGAGGCGGATGAGATCGACGCGCTTTTGTCCCTGGCAGGGGTCCGGGGCAAGGCCCTTTCGGCGGCGCCCCATAGCGGCTTTCACCGGATCGCTGCCGGCAAGACGACCATTTTGATGGATGCCGGCCCTCCACCACCTGCCGGGTCTAACTCCTTCGGTCATGCCGGCGCGCTCTCCTTCGAGATGAGCTGCGGCAAGGAGCGCCTGATCGTCAACTGCGGCAGCGGCGCAAAGCTCGACGAGGAATGGCGCACCGCGCTTCGCGGAACAGCCGCCCACTCGACGATGGTCGTCGATGATCTGAACTCGGCGGAGATCGATCCGGCCGGGGGCTATTTCCAGGCACCGGGGCCGGTGTCGTCCAGCCGGCGGGAGCACGAGGGTCGGAAGATCGTCGAAGGCATGGCCGATGTGGCCACCAAGTCTCGCGCATTGCGGCACCGGCGTATCCTGACAATCGAAGAGGACGGCACGCGGATCGCCGGCGAGGACCGGGTCGCCGCCGCGTCGGGCAGAAACTTTGCCTGCCGGTTTCATCTGCATCCCAACGTTCAGGCGACATTGATCCAGAAAGGTACGGCGGTCTTGCTCAAACCACGCCGGGGACCTGGCTGGAAATTTTCCGCCGGCGACGCCGAGTTAAAGCTGGAAGATAGTATCTATGTGGACGGGGCCCGCCGGCCGCGCCGCACCCAACAGATCGTGCTTGAAGGCGTGCTGGACGGCGGCTCGGCCGAGGCCGGATGGGAGCTAACCCAGATTTAAGTCGTTACCAGTTGTGAATGCGTCACATGCGGGTTGATCTCTGTTAATTTTTAAGGATTATCTCCCGGTTCCAGAAACCCGGCCAATAATCCGGCCAGAAACCCCATAGGCCCATGACAGCCGACGCTCACTTGATTGAAAAATTCACCTCCCGAAACGCCCTGATCGGCGTGATCGGCATGGGATATGTGGGCCTGCCCCTGGCGCTGACCTTCGCTTCGCAGGGATTCAGGGCGCTCGGCTTCGATATCGACGAGACCAAGGTGGGAAAACTGTTGGGCGGGCAGTCTTACATTCGCCATCTGCCGGCCGCAGCCACCACCAAGCTTATCGAGTCCGGACATTTTACCCCAACCAGCGATTTCGCTCGTCTGGCGGAGGTTGACGCCATTATCATCTGTGTGCCGACCCCGCTCGGCGACAACCGGGACCCCGATCTCAGTTACGTGGAATCAACGGCCCGGTCCATTGCGCCTCATCTGCAAAAAGACCAGCTGGTCGTTCTCGAATCCACGACCTACCCCGGTTCCTGCGAGACGGTGCTCAAACCCATCCTGGAGGCGGATGGGCTCAAATCCGGGACAGATTTTTATCTGGCGTATTCGCCGGAACGGGAAGACCCCGGCAATCC
>JAYQGD010000747.1:0-1520 GCA_038140415.1 Rhodospirillaceae bacterium | reverse complement strand
GTCCTCGATGTCCTTAATCATGTCATGGAGTTCCGGCACGTCGTCCGGCCGGGGGATATTGAATTCCCGGATATCCGCGCCGGCGACAAACATTTTACCGGCGCCGGTCAGCACCACCGCCTCGCAGGCGTCGTTCTCCATGCAGGTTCGGATGGTCTCATCCAGGCCTTTGACGACGGCGTAGCTCAGCGCGTTGGCGGGGGGATTGTTGATGGTGACGACGCCGATGGCGCCATCCATGCTCAGTTCAATAACGTCGCTCATAGTTTCCTTCACTCAGGGTTACTTCAGTCTGCCGGAAAACGATCCCGGTCATGCTGTTGGTTAAAGTCCAGATCAGGACCCTTGGGGACGAAGCCCATTACGTCCAGCCGGGTCATGGTCGCGTAATAGCCACGCTTGATGTGAAAGAGGTCGGTGATCTCCGCCACACCGGGATGCTGGTACAGTTCCAGAGTGAAGTTCCACAAGTTAGGATATTCGTAGATGTGCTTTTTGTTGCACTTAAATAAGCCGTAATAGACCAGGTCGAACCGGATCAGGGTCGAAAAAAGACGCCAATCCGCTTCGGTCAGGCGGTTACCCACCAGATAGCGCTGCTTGGACAGCCGGTCTTCAAGGAAGTCCAGTGTGTCGAATAGCCTGTCGAAGGCTTCTTCATAGGCCTCTTGGGTCCCGGCGAAGCCGGTCCGGTATACCCCGTTGTTCACACCGGGATAGACGATATCGTTGATCTCATCGATCTCGGCCCGCAATTCCTCGGGATAGAAATCCATATTATTGCCGGTCAGCCCGTCGAATTCCGAGTTGAACATCCGGATGATCTCGGATGATTCGTTATTCACCACCGTGCCGGTCTTTTTGTCCCACAGGGTCGGCACGGTCACCCGGCCGGTATAGTCGGGATCGGCCTTGGTATAGAGCTCATGCAGATATTTGATGCCGTTCACCTCATCGGGGATGCAGTTTTCCTCTTCGATGAAGGTCCAGCCCTCGTCCTTGCACGAGGAGGCGGAGATGGCCACGCTGATATGATTTTCCAGGCCTTTGAGTTTCCGGAAAATCATCGTCCGGTAGGCCCAGGGGCAATTGTGGGAAACATAGAGGTGATAGCGGTCCGATTCGGCCTTGAAGCCTGGTTCCCCGCCGGGTCCGGCGGAACCATCGGCGGTCACCCATCCCCGGAAAATGCTGTCCGGGCGCACAAACTGGCCCTTTTTCTGGGTCGCGCCACCCTCGTCGTCGGTCCATTTCCCGTCAATCAGCATTCCCATTATAAATTCTCCAATTCTTTTGCGCGTGCGAACGGATAGTTGCGCACCGGAGCCGAAGAGTCCATCGCTATTCGGCGGTCTTCTCGAAAATGTAAGCGGATTGAACTTTAGCCAGGTTTTCCCGGGTTCTGATGGCCGCAGTCGGGGCAGACACGGGCGTCCGGATTGCCGTAATAGGCGTCAAAAATCGGCGGCAAGTCCTTATAGATGTCTTTCAGTTCCAATTCGCTGCGATGAACCTTGGTA
>JAYQGD010000746.1:0-1521 GCA_038140415.1 Rhodospirillaceae bacterium | reverse complement strand
CTCCAGCACCGCCTTTTCGATAATGACAAAGCCGATGCCGGGTGCGCCCTCCAGGCACTTATTCGAGGAGGCAATCACCGCCGCACAAGGGAGAGAGCCGAGGTCGAGGGGCAGGGCGCCGAAGGAGCTCATGGCGTCCACGATCAACAGCCGGCCCGCCGCTTTGCAGGCCTCGGCGATATCCGCCAGAGGATTGAGAATGCCCGAGGTGGTTTCGCAGTGAACGGCGATCACGTGGGTGATCTCAGGATCAGCCGCCAACTTTGCCGAGAGGTCTGGGACCGAGGGGGGCGTATCCTCGTCGGTTTCCAGCATCTCGACGGCGCGGCCGTGATATCCGCAAATCTTCACGATCCGATGCCCGTAAGCGCCGTTGACCAGGACCAGCAGTTTGCCGTCCCGGGGCGACAGAGTGGTTATCGCCGCCTCAACCGCGAACGTGCCGCTTCCCTGGATCGGCACGCAGGTGTGGGACGGCTTATCCGGATCGACCCCGGCAATCGCTTCGATGCTGCTGCGCACCCGCGCCGTCATCTCGATGAAGTCGGTATCGCGGGAGCCCCAGTCCTTCAGCATGGCCTCCTTCACCGAGGCGGAGGTCGTCAGCGGGCCGGGGGTGAGGAGGAGGGGGGTATCGGAAATTCGGGTCATCGGTAAACGCCGGGAATTAAGTGTTCTAAGTTAGCCGTCAATTAGATAAGTATGGGACCGGATCATATCACGTCGGGGGATATCCGCCATCAGTCACAATACCTGGATTCACCGCATCGTCGCGGTCGGCGTCAAGCCGCTGGCGAAAACGCCGGTGCAGCCCAACCAGATTACCACGCTCCGTCTCGTTGGCGGCATAGCGGCGGCGGCTTTGTTTGCTGTTGGCGATCAGACCATGACCTATTGGGGCTGCGGGGTGTTCGTCTTTGCCATGCTGCTCGACCGGGCGGATGGGATACTGGCGCGCCTGACCGGGCGGACGTCGGAGTGGGGGCATACCTATGACCTGATCTCCGACTCTCTTTCCAATTCCCTGGCGTTTGTCGGCATTGGCATCGGTTTGCGGGACAGCGAGCTTGGGGGCTGGGCCATACCTTTGGGCGTGATCGCCGGCCTGGCCATTTCAGCCGTACTGTGGCTGGTGATGAAGGCGGAAGAACAAGCGGGCGGTCGGGCCGCCGAGCTGGACAGCGCCGCCGGCTTTGATGCCGACGACGCCATGCTGTTTGTGCCGCTCGCCATGGCGCTCGGTTGGGGGGGGGAACTGATTGCCGCCGCCGCCGTCGGCGCGAGCCTCTTTGCCCTGTTCTTCTTTTGGAAGTTCCGCCGTTTTCTACGAGGCTGAGTTGCGCCGGCGTAGCGTCAGCCAGCTTCCGATCGTCCAGACACAGTAAATCGACGCGCCGATGCCGGCGGCGATGAAAAACGGCGTGATGTAGCCCAGCCAGGTGACGGGGGCGAGGAGGGGGATCCCATGCTCTATTTCAAATCCAGCGAACCCGGGATAGCCGATGGCTGCGCCGGCGGCCA
>JAYQGD010000745.1:0-1524 GCA_038140415.1 Rhodospirillaceae bacterium | reverse complement strand
GCGATCCGCGCGGCATGTACGGCGAGAAGCTGGGCGTCAATATGCACATCATGACGGCGGCCTCAGGCGCCATCCGAAATCTCGAAGCCTGCGTTAACCGCTGCCATCTGGATGTCAGCGACGTCGTCATCGCGCCCTATGCCGCCGGTCTGGCCTGCCTGGTTGAGGACGAGAAAGAGCTGGGCGCCATTTGCCTGGATATGGGCGGCGGCACCACGACCATCTCCGTGTTCTTCGACGGCGAGGTTTTATTCGTCGACAGCATCCCCGTGGGCGGCGCCCATGTGACCAACGACATCGCCCGCGGCCTGTCCGCGCCGCTCGCCTATGCGGAACGGATGAAGACGCTCTACGGCAGCGCCGTCGCTTCGCCCTCCGACGATCAGGAACTGATCAAGATACCGCTGGTCGGCGAGGGCGAAGAGGAATCGAATCAAATCCCCAGGTCCATGCTGGTCGGCATCGTCCAGCCGCGTCTCGAGGAAATCTTCGAGATGGCCAAACAGCGCCTTGACGAGACTGGCTTTGACCAGGTCGCCGGCCGCCGTGTGGTGCTGACCGGCGGTGGCAGCCAGTTGACCGGTGTCGCCGAACTGGCCGGCACCATGCTGAACAAACAAGTGCGGATCGGCCGCCCGGTGAACATTCCCGGTCTGGCGGAATCCGCGAACGGACCCGCCTTCTCGGTCTGCGCCGGACTGGTTCAATACGCGATTAAGGAGCGCTCCGAGGAGGCGATGCCGTCCTTCGGAACAATAGAGGTGCCCGCAAGCCGGTTCGGCCGGCTCGGGCAATGGTTACGTGATCACATCTGATCGCACTTTTCATCCGCCCCGGTACGAGGGGCGACACGTTATCTGTCCTCAATCGGGGGGATGTATACGTCTGCCGGCGGGAGAATCCAGCCGGGTTTCAGACGGCGTTACAATGAGGTTTGGAGGTCCAAATGACGATTAATCTCACAGTACCTACGGTGAGTAACTCGGCGGAGTTGAAGCCGCGCATTTCGGTCATCGGCGTCGGGGGCGCCGGCGGGAATGCGGTCAATAACATGATCCATAGCGGCTTGGAGGGTGTCGAGTTTATCGTCGCCAACTCGGACGCACAGGCTTTAGGCCATTCGGCCTGCGAACGCCGTATCCAGATGGGCACCGAGGTGACCCAGGGTCTGGGCGCCGGGTCCAACCCGGATATCGGCCGGGCGGCGGCGGAAGAGTCGCTGGAGGAAATCCTCGCTCACATGCGAGACTCAAACATGGTGTTTGTCACCGCCGGTCTGGGCGGCGGAACAGGCACGGGTGCTGCCCCGGTGATCGCCCGGGCGGCGCGGGAGTACGGTATCCTCACCGTCGGCGTGGTCACCAAGCCGTTCCAGTTTGAAGGCGCCAACCGGATGAAAATCGCCGAGGCAGGCCTGGAAGAACTGCAGCAATATGTGGACACGCTGTTGATCATCCCGAACCAAAACCTGTTCCGGGTGGCCAATGAGAAAACCACCTTCGCCGACGCCTTCAAGATGGCGGA
>JAYQGD010000744.1:0-1525 GCA_038140415.1 Rhodospirillaceae bacterium | reverse complement strand
TGGTCGGGCCTTTTGAGCATCTTCCGGCCAGCCCAAAACGAACCGGAAATGCTCGTGTCCGATCGCACACTCACTAGCGAAGAGGACTCCATGCAGGTTCCAGCCACCATTACATTCAGAGATTTTCCCCACTCAGACGCGGTCGAAGAACGCATTCGCGAGAAAATCGAAAAATTGGAAACCTACTTTGACCGGATTACGAGCTGCTCCGTCGTGGTGCAGGCGCCCCACCGGCAACATCACAAGGGCAAGCTCTATCAGGTGCATGTGCATCTGACCCTGCCCGGCGAGGACATCATCGTCGGCAGGGATTCATCCGACGACCACACCCACGAGGATGTCTACATCGCCATCAAGGACTCATTCGAGGCGACGCGCCGCCAGCTCAAGAAATACATTCGCAAGATGCGGGACCGTCATCCCAACGGCGCCCCGGTGGAAGAAATCGGCGCGTAAGCGCCCGCAGGCATGAGCCGGGCGTCCGGAAAGACACGGGCGCTCGACCGCCTGCTCACCGAAATCAGCGACAACGCGGCCGAGACGGCGCGCATGACCGGCCGGGCGGCGTTCAAGCCCGACGTCATGGAGGCTATGCGTTCGGTCCCCCGGGAAGAATTCGTCGAGCCGGCCGACCGGGACCGGGCCTACGTGAACCGGCCCTTGGGCATCGGCTTCGGCCAAACCATTTCTCAGCCGTTTATCGTCGCCCTGATGAGCGACATTCTTGATCTGGAACCCCACGACAAGGTGCTGGAGATCGGCACCGGCTGCGGCTATCAGACGGCGGTCCTGGCCACGCTCGCCGGCCACGTCTATTCGGTGGAGGTGCTGCCGGAATTATCCAAACGCGCCGGGGAGACGCTGGCGAAACTGAACACGTCGAACGCCCATCTGAGAGTGGGGAACGGGCGCGACGGCTGGGCCGATCACGCGCCTTATCAGGCGATCATGGTGACCGCCGCGGGTCCGGACGTGCCGGGCCAGCTGGCGGAATAGTTGGACCGGGGCGGGCGGATGATCATCCCCGTGGGCCCCGAAGGCGGACCGCAAAATCTTATTCTGATTAAAAAGGATGAGACGGGATCACTGTCGGACGAGGCCATCCTGCCCGTCGCCTTCGTGCCCCTGGTGAGTGGGTAGGCCTAAGCCTCTTTCTTCGACCGGGTGGCAAAGAGTACGCCCACGACGATGAGGGCGATGCCGACGGCGTGGTAGAGCGCGAATTGTTCGTCCAGCAGCAGCCAAGCCAGAAACGTGCCGACCACCGGCAGGACGTAGGAGACCAAACCTGCCTTGTTCGCGCCGATCAGCTCGACGGTGCGGTTGTAACACATATAGGCGATCACCGTTGAGATCAGCGCGAGGTATCCGACGCTCCACACCATCTCCATTGAGACCGGCACGGCTTCGACAAATATCGCCTCATAAAGGTAGAACGGAAACAGGACCGCCATGCCCCAGCCGACCGTGACGGTCATGAAGACAGCCGGGTTGATCTTGGGCTTTTTGGGCAGATAGACCGTGT
>JAYQGD010000743.1:0-1539 GCA_038140415.1 Rhodospirillaceae bacterium | reverse complement strand
GACGCCGCCGGCAACAAGGACGAAGGCGCGGGCGACCAGGGCATCATGTTCGGCTATGCCTGCCGGGAAACCGATGTGCTGATGCCGGCGCCGATCCACTATTCCCATGCAATCCTGAAATCCATGGCCGACGCCCGTCATTCGGGAGCGGACAAGGGTCTGGGTCCGGATTCCAAGAGCCAGGTCACCCTGCAGTATGAAAACGGCAAGCCGGTGCGCGCCACCTCGGTGGTGGTCTCCACTCAGCACGACGCCGATCTGGATCAGGAACAGGTCCGGGAAATTGTCCGGCCGCACGTTATGAAAATCCTGCCGGATGGCTGGATGTGTCCGGAGGAAGAGTTCTACGTGAACCCGACCGGCCGGTTCGTCATCGGTGGTCCCGATGGCGACGCGGGTCTCACGGGGCGTAAAATCATCGTCGACACCTACGGCGGCGCGGCGCCTCACGGCGGCGGCGCGTTCTCCGGTAAGGACCCGTCGAAGGTTGACCGATCTGCGGCATATGCCGCCCGCTACGTGGCGAAGAACGTGGTCGCCTCCGGTGTTGCCGACAAGTGCACCATTCAGTTGGCTTACGCCATCGGCGTCTCCAAGCCGCTCTCGGTCTATGTGGACTGCGCCGGCACTGCCCAGGTGGACGAGGACGAACTGTCGAACGCCATCCAGAAATGCATGGACCTGAGCCCGCGCGGCATTCGGGAGCATCTGGGTCTCAGCCGTCCGATCTATGCGCGGACTGCGGCCTACGGCCACTTCGGCCGTAACCCGGACGATGACGGCGGCTTCTCCTGGGAGCGGACCGACATCGCCGACGCGATCAAGAACGCCCTTTAATCCGGTTCGACGGAAGGCGCGGCCCGGCTGTGGGGCGCAATCCCGAAAAACCGAATTTTTACGGGCGCCGAAAAGGGCACAAGCTTCGTGCCGGGCGGCAAGACCTGTTCGACACGAAGCTGCCGGCCCTGACGGTTCCGTTGGGACATGGGCCGGGTGGTTTAAGCCCGGTCTCTCTTTTTGATCCGCCGAAAAGCGACATCTGGCTGGAAATAGGCTTCGGCTCCGGCGAACATCTGGCCCATCAGGCGCGGACCCATCCCGATGTCGGCTTTCTCGGCGCCGAACCCTTTATCAACGGCGTGGCGACACTCTTATCGGTAATGGAGGCGGATGGAATAGATAATATCCGCCTGTTTAACGATGATGTGCGGCTGCTACTGAATGAAATTGCGGACGGCTCTCTCGGCCGGGTGTTTATTCTCCATCCCGACCCCTGGCCGAAGACCCGTCACCATAAACGCCGGCTGTTTTCCCACGAGACACTGGACACCCTGGCCCGGCTGATGAAGCCGGGTGCGTTGTTGCGGTTTGCCTCCGACGATATGAGCTGCGTCCGCTGGGCATTGGAGATCGTCGGCCGGCGGGACGATTTCACCTGGCGGGTCCAGGGGCCTGCGGATTGGCGGAACCGGCCTAATGATGCGGCAGAAACCCGCTACGAGGCGAAGGCGCTTAACCAGGGCAAGCGCTGTGTGTATC
>JAYQGD010000742.1:967-1540 GCA_038140415.1 Rhodospirillaceae bacterium | reverse complement strand
GTGCGGGGTCACCTGTTCGACCATCGCCTCGAAAGTCGGCACAGGTAATAGCTCAATCTGATCCATGAGCCCGGTCTCCAGGGCCATCACCCGGACCTTGCGGACGAAGGGCGAGGCAGGGCGAAAGTACATTTTCATCATAGGTTTTACTCCGCGGCGTCAGCCCGGACGGGAGCTGCCGATTGCAGTTGCTGAAGAAGGCGCTGGCGGTCCTGCTGATAGGACTCCACCGCCTGCTGTTTGATATGGCCGAAGCCGCGAATGGTCATCGGCAGCGCCGCCAATTGCAGCGCGGCCTCATATGTCTCGAGTGTCAACTCCTTGACCACCCCATCCATCATGGAGCCGTACTCGCCGATCAGGCTTCGCTCCAGCTTGCGGTCTGCCAATCGGCCGAACGGGTCGAGGATCGAGCCCCGCAGGAACTTGAACGTGGCAAGGATTTTGAGCGCGGATTCCATCCAGCCGCCGTAGTCGATCTTGCGCGGGTGACCGGTCACCGGATCCTTGGGCGACAGGATTGGCGGGGCGAAATGGAACCTCAGCTTGTAGTCGCCGTCAAATTGCATGGCG
>JAYQGD010000742.1:0-957 GCA_038140415.1 Rhodospirillaceae bacterium | reverse complement strand
GTGTAGAGCCGCGCCACCTCGTATTCATCCTTGTACGCCATCAATTTATAGAGCGAGCGCGCCACGGCTTCTTCCAGGTCCCGGCGGCCCGGCGAAACTATCGCCTCCGCCGCCCGCACCTGTTCGACGGCGGCGGCGTATTTTTTGGCGTAGGCCGCGTTTTGATACGCCAACAGATCAGCCACCCGCCGGGCGATAAAGTCATCCAAAGACCCGTCAGTTTGTTCGACGGATGCCGTCCCTCCGGTCAGGTGGGCAATCCGCGCCGGCTCGGCCGCCGCCAGCCGCCCCCAGGAAAACGCCCGCTTGTTGGCCTCCACCGCCACACCGTTCAGCTCAATGGCGGCGAGGATCGAGTCGAGCGATAGCGGAATTAGCTCCTTCTGGAAGGCATAGCCCATCTGGAAAATGTTGGAGGTGATGCTGTCGCCCATCAGCTTGGTCGCCAGCACGGTGACGTCAATGAATTCCACCCGGTCCCGGCCCAGCTTTGCCTGGATCACGTCGATATAGCTGCCGGACGAATTGGGCATGTCCGGGTTCTCGGCAAAAGCGGCGATCGGCACCAGATGATCGTTGATCAGTGCCCGGGTGCGCTCCCCGCTCATCGTATTCACCGCTTCCTTGCCGGCGGCGACCACCATATCAAAGCCAAGGATTAGATCGGCAAGGCCCGTACTGGTGCGCGTGCCCAGCACCGTCCCTCGATCAGCCGACAAACGCACATGGCTCATCACCGCACCGTTCTTTTGCGACAGGCCGGTCTGATCCAGGACCGAGACCCCGATCCCGTCTCGATCCGCCGCCGTGCCCAGGATCGCGCCCGCTGTCACCACACCGGTGCCGCCGATCCCAGTCAGTAGCATATTGTAGGACCCAGTGATGGGCCGGCGTTCCGGTTCCGGCAACCCTGCTGCCGGGTCATCGAGTTCGACCTTGGGCGGCTCCGCCTTACGC
>JAYQGD010000741.1:0-1547 GCA_038140415.1 Rhodospirillaceae bacterium | reverse complement strand
GTCGTGCTCATACGGGTTCAAGCTCCGGGGAAGTTTGCCGTTTGTCCGCCGGCGCATGCTCGCTGATCCACTTTGCTAAGGAGGCTAACTCCGGCAAGGCGCAGGCGTCGTCCAGCAGCCGCCACACGCGTGGAATATGCACCAGGTAGTCGGGTTTGCCGTCGCGGACCAACAGCCGGGTAAAGATACCGATCACCTTGCAGTGGCGTTGGGCGGCCAGGATTCTGTAGCCGGTCATGAATGTGTCCCGGTCCAGATCGGGCACGGCGGCCAGATAACGTTCGATCATCTTGTCGGCAAGGCCCGGCGCCAGGTCCCGGCGCGCATCCTCCAGCAAAGACATCAGATCATAGGCCGGCGGACCTACCACCGCGTCCTGGAAGTCCAACAGCCCACACGCGGCCACCCCGGACCGGTCCGGCAGCCACAACAGATTGTCGGCGTGAAAATCCCGCAGGACCAGGGTCGCCGGGACATCGCTCAGCAGCTTGAGCGCTGCCCGCCAAATATCCTCATAAGCCGCCCTGACCTCTGCCGGTGTCTCCTGGCCGGTTGCGCGCGGCAGATACCAATCGGTCAGTAAGCACGCCTCGTCCAACAACCGTTGTTCATCATAAAGTGGGAGGCCGGCGGGGATTGCCTCTGCGGCAGGCCGGCGGTGCAAGTCGATCAGCACATCGGCGGCAACTTGATAGAGCGCCGCTTCGTCAGCGTCGGCGGCGAGCGCATGGGTAAACGTCCCGTCGCCCAAATCCTCCAGCAACAGAAAGCCGTTTTCCGCATCTTTGTAGAGGAGTTCCGGCGCGCTATAGCCCAGGCCGCGGAGGTGATTGGTCATTGCGATAAAGGGCCGCACATCTTCCTGGGGTGGCTGGGCGTCCATCAACACGGCGGTTTTGCCGCCCAGATGCACCCGGTCATAGCGGCGAAACGACGCGTCGTCGGCCAGGGGGCGGCGTTCCGCGCCCTGCCAGCCGGCATCCTCCAGAAATCTCTCGATCAAGGTGGAACGGTCCACGAGCGGCTCCTTCGGTCAATGCCCGGGCACCCGGCCGGCCCAGTGTTCGCACCCTTCTAAAGTGAGTTGCCGGGCCGTGTCATCCGCCGATTGGTCAATTTGCACTCGTAAGACCTCACCTGGCAAATAGGGCCCGAGATTCTCCGGCCATTCGATTAGGGAGATGCCCTCGGCAAAAGCGTCGTCGATGCCCAACTCCAGTGCGTCTTCCGGCCGTTCCAGCCGGTAAAGATCGAAATGATAAATCTCCGCGTACGTGGCCTCATAGGTCTGTACCAGAGTGAAGGTCGGGCTCGGCACTTCGGTGACGCCGGTCAGGGACTGGATGAAGGCACGAGCAAACACCGTCTTGCCGGCCCCCAGGTCGCCCGACAGCGCGATTACGTCGCCGGCTTTGGCCGCGGGCGCGAGACGTCGCGCCATCGCCTCCGTCTCCGCCTCGGTAGTGCAATTAAAGCTCAGGCTCGGGGAACCGCCGGCCGTCATGACGCGCCTTCGGTTGCCGCCGGCAAAATGATCCGGGCGGTGG
>JAYQGD010000740.1:0-1548 GCA_038140415.1 Rhodospirillaceae bacterium | reverse complement strand
GTAATACTCCGGCGCGACGGTCCGCGTCCAGAGATGGTCACCGGAGAAGAAAAACACCCGGCGCCACCGAATTTCGCCTTGGAATGCTTGCAAAATCGGCTTGGCGCGTGTTGGAATAACCGCGATCAAGGAGGCCGCGCCTGAATAACCCGACGGTTCAGACATCTGAACAAGCCAGAAAAACGGACAGTCGCGGAAAGGATGGGGCGAACCTTCTGGGTCACGAGGGATGCGGACAAGGTCGGGGACCTTGGTGATCGGCGATTGTCCGTGATCACTCGTCTTTTAAATCGAACCAAAACTGGGGTGGGTTTCAACATGAAGAAACTGAGCCTATTGGGACTCGGCGCGGGCCTCTTGGCGGCCCTCTCATTCACGGCGGAGCCCGCCGTTGCCGAGAGCACGCTCGATATCGTTAAAAAGCGCGGACACCTGCGTTGCCAGATCGGCACGCCGGCGCCCGGCTTCTACAACCTGAAGTCCGATGGCACCTGGGTTGGCAGCGACGTTTCCGTCTGCCGCGCCGTTGCCGCCGCGATCTTCGGTGATCCGAACAAGGTCGAATTCCAGTCCGTTACCTCGACGGTGCGTTTCACCGCGCTGGCCAACGGCGAGTCCGACCTGCTGTCTCGTACAGCCACATGGACGTTGTTCCGTGATACGCAGCTTGGTCTGAATTTCACCGCGACCAACTTCTATGACGGCCAGGGTTTCATGGTTCCCAAGGATTCCGGCATCAAGAGCTCGCTGGAACTCAAGGGCGCGACGGTTTGCGTGCTGACTGGCACGACGACCGAGCTGAACCTGACCGACTACAGCCGGACCAACAATCTCGACATTCAGCCGGTTGTGTTTCAAGACAGCAACGTCCGGAACGAGACCTATCTGAAGGGTGGCTGCGATGCCATCACCAACGATAAGTCCGGTTTGGCTTCCAACAAGGCCGGCTTCCCGGATCCGGGCGCGCACGTGATCCTGCCCGAAACGATTTCCAAAGAGCCGCTTGCCCCCGCCGTTCGTAAGGGCGATGGCCAATGGTTCGACATTGTCCGCTGGACTGTGTTCGCACTGATCGCGGCCGAGGAAATGGGTATCACGCAGGCTAATGTCGATGACATGGCCAAGAATCCGCCTTCCCCCGAGGTTGCTCGGATGCTTGGTGTCGAAGGCGAGCTCCATAAGGGGCTCGGACTCGACAAGAGCTGGGCGCATTGGATCGTCAAGTCCGTGGGTAACTACGGCGAGATCTACGGCAAATACATGGGCGACAAGTCGCCTGACGGCATCGGGATTGCCCGCGCCGGTTCACAAAACGATCTGTGGACCCGTGGTGGCCTGATGTACGCACCGCCGTTCCGCTAGGAACTGAAGGGCCCCGGTCGGGAAACTGGCCGGGCCCTTTTCTTCCAGCGCGATGACATCAAATTTTTCATTTATGTCGTTCTCTGAATCCGCGCGTGTCGTGACGGTGACAGTGGAGAATTCCCAATGGCCATAGTGGAAAAACCAGGTTCCGGATCCGATCTAAGCTCAATCATTAATGATGAG
>JAYQGD010000739.1:0-1550 GCA_038140415.1 Rhodospirillaceae bacterium | reverse complement strand
TGAGGCCGATGCCCCGCTTGTTGCGGTTCATCATGGTGAACGGCGTGGAGATATCGTCGACGAACGGGGCGAGCTTGCGGACATCGTCGCCGCCGGGAATGCGCTCAACCTTGATCACATCCGCACCCATGTCCGACAGCATCAGCCCGCAGGTGGGCGCCGCCATCACATGGCTCATCTCAATGACCCTAAGGCCGGACAGAAGGGTATTGTCGCCGCTCATCTCTATTTGCCCTTAAAGCTGGGGGTCTCCTTGGCGAGGAACGCCCGCACCCCTTCCTGGAAATCCTCGGTGTCATAACAGGCGAAGCCTTCCGCCTCCTCTTTTGCCGACAACGGTTGGGGCTCGGCCACGCCGCTCATGACCCGGTAAACGAATTTCTTGTGCCAGCGATTGACCAGCGGCGCGCCTGCACAGATGCGCTCGACCGTTTCGGCGACGGCCGTGTCCACGTCCTCGTCGGGCACCACTTTGTTGACCAAGCCCTTATCCTTGGCTTCGGCTGCATCGAACACCCGCGCTTCATAGAGAATTTCCAGCGCCACAGACGGGCCCACGAGCCCGACCAGCGCCTCCACCTCCGGATAGGCCATGACCAGACCCAGCTTATTGATCGGCACCCCGAAGCGGGAGCCTTCGCCGCAAATTCTGAGATCACACATCAGCGCCAGTTCCAGCGCGCCACCGACACAAAGCCCCCGGATACGCGCCACCACAGGATGGCGGCAATCGCGGATCGCATACATGGCCCCGTGCATGGGCTTGCCGTAGGCGGTCGCCTGCTCTGATGAGTTTCGTTTGTCGGCGAACTCCGTGATATCCGCGCCGGGCCCCACGGCTTTGTCACCGGCGCCGCGCAACACCAAGCAGCGCAGGCTTTCATCGCCGTCCAGGTCCCGGAAAGCCGCGCCGACGCCCTGCCACATCTCGTAATTCAGCGCGTTCAGTTTCTCCGGCCGGTTGAGGATAACGGTCGCCACCGCGCCGTCTTTCTCCACCAGGATAACGTCTTCGCTTTGTCCCGTATCGCTCACCGGGTTACCCCTCCCAAGGCCGCAAAATTCGGTGACTTGGTTATGGGGGATCAGGCGGACGTTGGCAATAAGCGGCGCTTGTTCACCTGACGGAACCGCGCCCGTAGTCTGGCTATCATCAGTTTTTTTGCCGCAATCCGTGTGTTACATGCTAGGCAACCGGCTGGCCTACATGCGACCTGCGGTGGTCTCCGCCAATTGAACATGGACAGCTTTACAGTTCCGGAACTCCCATGTCCTTTACCCTCGACCCGACAATTGAACACTATCTTCAATCGCTGCAGTCCGCGCTGTTCATCTGCGAGGAACACGAAATTAAGTGGGTCAATGAGTCCGCCCTCAACCTGCTCGGCGCCGGCAGCCCCGACGCGGTTATCGAGACACCCTTCGAAATGTTCGCCGGCGACGACTACGCCGAGCTGTTTATCGATGGCTTGAAGCTGATTGCCGGTGAAGATGAGCCCTTCCCCCACGAAGTTAAGTCGGTGGACGGCGCAAAGATCGAAGTCCGGCTT
>JAYQGD010000738.1:0-1552 GCA_038140415.1 Rhodospirillaceae bacterium | reverse complement strand
CGCCGAGGAACATCTGGAACGCGATACAGCTCGCCAAGGCGTGATGAGGCGGGAGCGGATTGCCGCTTGTCGAAACGGCGGCAAGTTTCCTAATCTTTCCTCAGAGAAATAAGGGAGGCAGCTATGCCGATAGACACGATTGAAAGCCCGGTTTCCCTGGAGGAATACCGGGACATGACTATGGAAGAGCGCCGCAAGATTTGGATCGACATATCCGATATCTCGGCGGACGACCTGCAGCACCATATGGAAGAGCAAAAGGCCCGGGAGGCCGGCGTACCGCAGCCGGGCGATGACGCCCCGGATTTCACCGCGGACGTTCTCGATCGGGACCGGCAACGAACCGGCGAACAAGTCACTCTTTCCGCCCTTCGCGGCAAACCGGTGGGAATATTCTTCGGCTCTTATACGTGACCCCCCTTCCGTACTAAGGCCGTGCGCCTTAACAATCTCTACAAACGCTACGGCGACAAAGCCCATTTCTATGTCGTCTATATCCGGGAAGCCCATCCACATGACGGCTGGCGCGTGCCCAATAACCTGATCGAAGATATCAATTACTATGAGCCGACCACCGACGACGAGCGAACCGAAGTCGCTGCTGCTTGCCAGATCGGTATGGACTTGGACATCCCGATGCTGGTGGACCGAATCGACAATAATGTCGAGGAAAAGTATATCGGCCTTCCCATGCGCCAAGTGCTGATCGATGGGGACGGCAAAGTGGTCTATATCGACCGCAAGGGACCGTTTGGCTGGGACGACGAGGCCTTTGATGCTGCGTTGTCCGAACAATTGGGCGAGACGGTCAACACGGCTTAATCGCTTTCTGATGAGGGAAAAGTATGGCTCGGATCATCGCCGGAATCGGTGCATCGCACACGCCTACCATCGGCTTTGCCAAGGACAACGCATCACCGGATGATCCGGCCTGGGCGGGCGTGTTCAAGGTTTTCGCCCCGGTTCAGTCTTGGCTGGAGGACAAGAACCCGGACGTCCTGTTCCATATCTACAATGACCACATTACGGCGTTTTTCTTCAATCACTACTCCCCGTTCGTCATGGGGGTGGATTCGGAGTATGTCACCGCGGATGAAGGCGGCGGCCCCCGCGCCTACCCGACCGTAAAGGGCCACCCGGACCTGGCCAGCCATATCGGCCATTCCCTGTTCGCCGATGAATTCGATATTTCCTTCTTCCAGAAGAAGCCGGTGGACCATGGCCTATTCTCGCCATTGTCCATGATGACGGACCGGGGCGAGGCCTGGGCGAATGCCGTGATCCCGTTCCAGGTCGGCGTGCTGCAATACCCGGTGCCGACGGCGAACCGGTGTTACCAGCTGGGCCAAGCTTTGCGGCGGGCCATCGAGAGCTATCCGGAGGACATCACCATCGCCATCGTCGCCACCGGTGGCCTCTCTCACCAAGTCCATGGCGAACGCGCTGGGTTCAACGACCTGGAATGGGATAATCGCTTTCTTGATTTGCTGGAATACGACCCGGTCGCCCTCACCGAAATCACTCAGGCGGAATACGCCAAACGGGGCGGCTA
>JAYQGD010000737.1:0-1557 GCA_038140415.1 Rhodospirillaceae bacterium | reverse complement strand
TGTGTCTCGGGGGCTCGGAGTTGTTTATAAGAGACCGCCCTCCCCCTTTACGGGGGAGGGTGCGGAGTCCGGGGCACCCGGACAACGCGGGTGGGGGTGCTAAGTGGATCAAGCCCGTGGATGACGGAACAAAATAAGTGCCTCTCCCCCCTCCGTCATGCGCGGACCGGCGAAGCCGTGATCCGCGTATCCATGGAGACCGTGGCTGGGAGGTCCACGGGTCAAGCCCGTGGATGACGGACTATTAAAGCCCAGCCGCCTTGGCCTCGAGGCGCTTCGCATGCAGGATCGGCTCGGTGTAGCCGGACGGCTGTTCGCGGCCCTTGAACACCAAATCGCACGCCGCTTCGAAGGCGATGCTGCTGTCGAAGTTGCCGGCCATGTTGTTATAGGCCGGATCGCCCGCATTCTGTCCGTCAACCACGGCGGCCATGCGCTTCATGGCCTCCATCACCTGGTCCTCGGTGCAGATGCCGTGGTGCAGCCAGTTGGCGATGTGCTGGCTGGAAATACGCAGCGTCGCCCGGTCTTCCATCAGCCCGACATTGTTAATGTCCGGCACCTTGGAGCAGCCGACGCCCTGTTCCACCCAGCGCACCACATAGCCGAGGATGCCCTGGCAGTTATTGTCGAGCTCGGTCTTGATCTCATCCTCGGACAGGTTGCGCCCCTTAAGGAGCGGAATGTCGAGGATGGCATCAAGGCTGGCCCGGGCGCGGCTGGCGAGCTCCGCCTGCCGGTCGGCGACGCTGACTTGATGATAATGGATGGCATGCAGGGTCGCCGCCGTCGGCGACGGCACCCAGGCGGTGTTGGCGCCGGCCATGGGATGGCCGATCTTGGCGTCCATCATCTGCGCCATTTCATCCGGCATGGCCCACATGCCCTTGCCGATCTGCGACTTGCCGCGCATGCCGGTTTCCAGCCCGATATCCACGTTCCAGTCTTCGTAGGCGGCGATCCAGCCGGCCATCTTGATGTCGGCTTTGGGCAGGAACGGCCCCGCCTCCATCGAGGTGTGGATTTCGTCGCCGGTCCGGTCCAGGAAGCCGGTGTTGATGAACACCACCCGGTCCTTGGCGGCGCGGACACATTCCTTGAGGTTGACCGTGGTCCGGCGTTCTTCATCCATGATGCCGACCTTCAACGTGTTCGCCGGCATGCCGAGCGCCTTTTCCACCATGCCGAAAAGGTCGCAGGTAAAACCCGCCTCTTCCGGTCCGTGCATTTTCGGCTTCACGATATAGACGCTGCCGGCCCGGCTGTTCTTCAGCGGGCCTGTCCCCTTGAGGTCATGCAAGCCCACCATGCCGGTGAACATGGCGTCCATGATGCCTTCCGGCACTTCGCTGCCGTCGGCGAGCAGGATCGCCGGGTTGGTCATTAGGTGACCAACATTGCGGATCAGCAAAAGACTGCGCCCCGGCAGGGTCAACGTGCCGCCGTCCGGCGTCGTATACTCCCGGTCCGGGTTCAGGCATCGTGTCATGGTAGACCCGCCCTTTTCGAACGTGTCTTCCAGATCGCCCTTAAACAGACCCATGATATTGCGATAGA
>JAYQGD010000736.1:0-1562 GCA_038140415.1 Rhodospirillaceae bacterium | reverse complement strand
GATCACCGAGGGCGCGCGCGGCGAGGGTGGCTATGTCACCAATTCCGAGGGCGAGGCCTTCATGGAACGTTATGCGCCGACCGCCAAGGACCTTGCGTCCCGCGACGTGGTGAGCCGGTCCATGACCGTGGAAATCCGCGAAGGCCGGGGCGTCGGCACGGACAATGATCACATCTTCCTGCACCTGGAACATTTGGGCGGCGACGTGCTGCACAAGCGCCTGCCGGGCATCACAGAGACGGCGAAAATTTTCTCCGGCGTCGATGCGACCAAGGAGCCGATCCCGGTTCTGCCGACGGTGCACTACAATATGGGCGGTGTGCCGACCAACTATCACGGCGAAGTGCTGCGTCCGACGGCGGATGATCCGGACGCGGTATGTCCGGGTCTTATGGCGATCGGCGAGGCGGCCTGTGTCTCGGTCCACGGCGCCAACCGGCTCGGCACCAACTCGCTGTTGGATATTGTCGTGTTTGGTCGGGCGGCGGCGATCCGCGCGTCCGAAACGGTGAAAGCCGGCGAAGCGGTCAAGCCGGCCGACGGTAATACGGGCGAGGCGGCGATTGCCCGCTTCGATAAACTGCGCCATGCCGCCGGCAGCCAATCCACGGCCGATGTGCGGCTCAGCATGCAGCGGGTGATGCAGAACAACGCGGCGGTGTTCCGCACCTCCGAGGTGCTGTCGGAAGGCTGCGCCCTGATCGACGAGCAGGTGAAGAACATGGCTGACCTCAAGGTCAGCGACCGCTCCCTGGTCTGGAACTCCGATCTGGTGGAAACGCTGGAGCTGGAAAACCTGATGACGTGTTCGATCAGCACCATTTACTCGGCCGAGGCCCGGAAGGAATCCCGGGGCGCCCACGCCCACGAGGATTACCCGGACCGGGACGATGACACTTGGATGAAGCACACGCTGTCGTGGCTGTCCGACGATTGGAAGGTGAAACTGGATTACCGTCCGGTGCACACTTACACGCTGACCGACGAAGTCGAGTATATTGAACCCAAGGCGCGCGTTTACTAGGCCCGCGAATAGATAAGAACGGATCAGAACAATGGTTGAATTTTCACTGCCGGCGAATTCGAAGATCAAAAAGGGCAAGACCCACAAGGCGCCCGACGGGGCCACGAATGTCCGCAAGTTCCACGTCTATCGGTGGGATCAGGATAGCGGCGAGAACCCCAGCGTCGACACCTACGAAGTCGACATGGACACCTGCGGCCCGATGGTCTTGGACGCGCTGATCAAGATCAAGAACGAGATGGACTCCTCGCTCACCTTCCGCCGATCCTGCCGGGAAGGGGTGTGCGGTTCCTGCGCCATGAATGTGGACGGCACCAACACCCTGGCCTGCATCAAGGACATGGGCGAGATCAAGGGCGACGTCAAAATCTATCCGCTGCCCCATATGGCGGTGGTCAAGGACTTGGTCCCCGACCTGACCCATGCGTATGCCCAATACACATCCATCAAGCCGTGGCTGCAAGCGGACACCACCGCGCCCGATAAGGAACGGCTGCAAAGCCCGGAAGAGCGGGAAAAGCTGGACGGTCTTTGGGAG
>JAYQGD010000735.1:0-1564 GCA_038140415.1 Rhodospirillaceae bacterium | reverse complement strand
GCAGGCGCACCTTGCGTCCGACCACACTGACCAAACCGGCCCGGTCCCGAACCTCGTCCAGAAACTGAGGGGAGAATGCCATCCTATCCCTTTATTACGCGATCCCGTTTTTTGGCCGCAGCGCCTCGCTTAGCCGCAGCGTCCGCATTCTACTGGCGGCAATTCCACCTGTGGGAGCTAATTTCCACTTATCCCCAGGTTCCTTGTTTTCCACAGGGTTAGGGGTAAGTCGGTCAAAATTCGCCGATCCGCCGCCGGCCCTTCACAATGAGATTTCAGCGAATCAAATGTTAAAAAAATCGGCCCGCAGGACCGGGGTACGATCACTGCGGGCGGAGAATTCTGTCGGCCTTTATGGGGGTGCTTTGGTGTCCGGAAGAGTTCTTCCTCCCTGGTTTCCCAGATTATCTCTTCTTAACGTCGAAGCGTGGCCGTTGCCTCCTAGATGCCCAAGAGTCGGGTCCTTGTCCAGGGGGTATATTTACGATTTGGAGAAATAATTCTGTTGACGGCGAGCCGTCTCGCCACATGAGTGAAAAAGGGGCGTCCGTGGGCTGCCTAGTCGAGTTTTTCCTTCACCACGGCGCTCGCCTTGCCGAAATCCATCTGCCCGGCGAATCGTTCCCGGAGCAAGCCCATGACCGCGCCCATCTCCTTCAGGCTGGTGGCGCCGGTTTCCGCGATGATGCCGGCGATGGCCTCGGCCACCGCGTCATCGTCCATCTGGGCGGGAAGGAATCGTTCGATGATTTTGATTTCGCCGGCTTCCCGGTCGGCCAGTTCAGTGCGGCCGCCCTTGGTATAGGCGTCGATACTGTCCCGGCGTTGTTTGATCATGGATTGGAGGAGCCGCAGGATATCGTCGTCGTTGATCCCCTCTTCGTCCGCGCCCTGGGTCCGGCTGGCGATATCCCGGTCCTTGATCGCCGCATTGATCAGCCGCAGGGTGGAGACCGCGATCTCCTCCTTGGCTTTCATGGCGCTTTTGAGCGCGTCGTTCAATTCCGTGCGAAGCATGTGACAGACCTCCTGTACGCTCGCGCCGTTCCCCCATTTGTCCGGTCCGGGATTGCCCCTGGCCGAAGCTGAGGACCCTACCCTCGAACGGGTTCAGGTGTCAATTGCTGATAATTTTGTAAACCATTGATTTAAAACGCTATTTTTAAAATGTTTGGGGTTGACCTGTGAATGGTATTTGCGTAAGAGATGGCTCCAGCCTGTGTGATCGGCGCAACGCTCTTTGACCGCCGAATTCGCCTCAGCGTACTTCTCAGCCGGGACCCCCGGCTATTTTTGCAAGGAACAAGGTTCGCCGCTTGATGCCGGAAGCCGCCCAAACGACGCACGCACATGACCGCCCGGACGGGTGTGACGCGGCGTTGGTTTTGGCGGACGGCAGTGTCTTTTGGGGCCGGGCGGCCGGGGCCGAGAACACGGAGGCCGGCTATCTGGTCGGCGAGGTTTGCTTCAACACGTCGCTCACCGGCTATCAGGAAATTCTGACCGACCCGTCCTATGCGGGCCAGATCATCACCTTCACCTTTCCCCATATCGGCAATGTGGG
>JAYQGD010000734.1:0-1572 GCA_038140415.1 Rhodospirillaceae bacterium | reverse complement strand
CGGTTCGACACCAACGGCGCCATCGCGCATCTGAAGGGCCGGGGCGACTTTATCTCGATCTTCATCATCGACATTCCGCCGGGCGGCAAATCCTCACCGCAGCAGCATGTGTTCGAAGAGGTCATCTACGTCCTGGAAGGCCATGGCAGCACCACGGTCGAAACCCATGACGGCCGCAAGCACAGTTTCGAATGGGGCCCGCAAAGCCTGTTCGCTCTGCCCCTGAACGCCAAGTATCAGCACTTCAACGGCAGCGGCCGGGAGCCGGCGCGCCTGTCGTCGACCAACAGCCTTTGCGTCATGCAGAACCTGTTCCACAACGATAAATTCATCTTCGACAACCCGTATCGCTTCCCCGAACGGGAAGGCACCGAGACGGCCTTCTCCGGCGAAGGGGAGTTCATCCCGAAACGCCCGGGCCGGCATATGTGGGAGACCAACTTCGTCCCCGACCTGTCGAGCTTCAAGCTGCGCAAATGGTCAAAGCGGGGCGCCGGCGGCTCCAACATGATGTTTGTCCTGGCCGACGGCTCCATGCACGCCCACATGTCGGAGATGCCGGTCGGCACCTACAAGAAAGCCCACCGCCACGGCGCGGACTTCCATGTCTTCTGCGTCACCGGCACCGGCTATTCGCTTCTGTGGTACGAAGAGGAAGACGATTACGTCCGGGTCGACTGGCAGCACGGTGTCGTGTTTGCCCCGCCGGACGGCATGTATCACCAGCACTTCAATTCCAGCGCCGATCCGGCCCGCTATCTGGCCATCGCCTTCGGCGGCTTGCGCTATCCCATGACCGAGGCCAAGCGCCGGGTGTTCATGGGCATGGACGTCAATGTCCGCGACGGCGGCGCGCAGATCGAGTACGAGGATCAGGACCCGCGCATCCACAAAATCTATCTGGACGAACTGGCCAGGCATGGCGGCGCGTCCAAGATGGGCGAGTTCATCGACGAAGCGCCGTTCGTGAAGGCGTAAGGGAGAGACGATCATGGCCGACAAGGAAGAAGCCCGCTTTTTATTCGATCCCTATATGGAATGGGTTGAACGGCAAGGCATCCCGGTGGTCGAGGATTTCGGCGTCGATCTGTTAAAGGTCGAGAGCAAGCCCTGGGCGTCCATGGGCTGCGACGGCGCAATCGTGCACCTGAAGGGCCGCGGCGACTTTATCTCCATCTTCGTGGTGGATCTGCCGCCGGGCGGTCAGACCTCGCCGCAACAGCATTTGTTCGAGGAAGTGATCTATGTGCTGGACGGCCATGGTAGCACGACGATTGAGACCGAAGACGGCCAGAAACACAGCTTCGAATGGGGTCCCAAAAGCCTGTTCGCCCTGCCCCTGAACGCCAAGTACCAGCACTTCAACGCCAGCGGGCAGGAACGCGCCCGGCTGTCGTCCACCAACGATCTCTGCTTAGTGCTGAACCTGTTCCACAATGAAGACTTCATCTTCAACAACGGCTTCCGCTTCCCGGAACGCGAAGGCACGTCCAACTATTTCGCCGGCGAAGGGGAGCTGATCCCCAAGCGGCCGGGCCGCCACATGTGGGAAACCAATTTCGTCCCCGACCT
>JAYQGD010000733.1:0-1583 GCA_038140415.1 Rhodospirillaceae bacterium | reverse complement strand
AGGTCCCGCTTCATCCGCATCTTGGTGAACGCACCCATTTCCATTTCCTGGGCTTCTTTCACCTGACGCTTCAGGTCCTCGACACTTTCCGCGCCCATGGACTTGGCCAGCTCGTCATTGATTTCCGCCGGAATGGACTCATGGATTTCATGCAAGGTCACCTCGAACACGGCTTCCTTGCCGGCGAGGGTCTCCGTATAGTTCTCGGGGAAGGTCACATTGACGTCGAACTTGTCGCCGGCGTCATGGCCGACAATTTGTTCTTCGAAACCGGGGATAAACGCGCCGGAGCCGAGCTCCAGCGAATAGCCTTCGGCCTTGCCGCCGGCAAATTCCTCGCCGTCCACCCGGCCCACGAAGTCAATGACCGCCACGTCGCCGTTGGCTATTTTGCGGGCTTCGGTGATCGGCTTGGACTCTCTCCGGCTGTTGGCCATTTGCTCGATAGCGTCGTCGATCTGCTCCTGAGTCGCCGGCACCTTGAGACGCTCCAGCTTCAGCTTGGCGAAATCAGCGAGGCTGATATCGGGAAAAACTTCGAGCTCGATCGTGTATTCCAGATCGGCGCCTTCTTCGAATTTCTCGATCTCGATCTTGGGCTGAGACACGGGACGCAGGTCATGCTCTTCCATGGCGGACCTGCTGCTTTCGTTCACAGCCGCTTCCAGCACTTCGCCCATGACCGCATTGCCGTAGGTCTTGCGCAATAGGCTGACCGGCACTTTACCCGGACGGAAGCCCGGCATCCGCGCGGTCTGCGCCACTTCCGTCAGACGGGAGGTAACCTTCTCCTCGATATCCGCGGCGGGGACGACAACCTTGTAGCCCCGTTTCAATCCTTCATTCGTCGTTTCTGTTACCTGAGCGGCCATTACGTAATTCCCGTGCGTTCCTGTTCGAATTTAATGAATACTCTATGTCCTGGCGGGTGATCCGAAATTGGTGCGGGTGAAGGGACTTGAACCCCCACTTTCCGAAGAAAACAAGGACCTAAACCTTGCGCGTCTACCAGTTCCGCCACACCCGCAACACAACCTACCGGATGCGGTCATCCGCGCCGGAGCGCGCCACTCTATTAAAAAAGCGACCGCTGTCAATCTGAACCTCTTGAAATTCGCGGATTTCTTGGGACCCGGCGGGCTAGTCCTTCAACAAGGATTTGACTTTGTTTGACGTGCTGACGTCCTGACCGCTGCGATAGGATTCGTGATTGCCGTCGATGTCCTCCAGCAGATAGCGGTAATTGACCATCATGCCGGCCGATTGCTGTAGCCCCTTGGCCGAGGTATCCGCCTCCCAGTTGATCTGTTCCACCCGCGCGCCGTTGTTCAAATGGAAATGCGCGACCGAATCCAAGGCCGTGCCGCCGCCCCGTTTTTCGCTACAAATATAGCGGGCTGCGAGCTTCAGCAGCGGCCCCTGCAAGGCCTCGGACTTCTCCGCATTGCCGTGCCAACCGGCGTCAAACACCAAATATTTGATCGCTTCCTCTGCCGTGTCCTTCATGGCGAGACAGGTCAGAGCAGTGCGCTGTTCGTCTTACAGGAAATACAACGCTCCCTCTACCTGCAACGCCGATTTCA
>JAYQGD010000732.1:0-1585 GCA_038140415.1 Rhodospirillaceae bacterium | reverse complement strand
TGTTCGTCTGGATCATGATCATCCGCATCCGCGCCGAGATGAACGCCACCAAGCTTCGCACCCAACGCATCCGGCAAGCGGAAGCCTAGGCCGATCGTCATGGAGAACGCTGGAAACTTTTTCGCCATGGGCGGTTACGGAGAATTTATTTGGCCCGCCTTTGTGATTTCTGCCATCGTGCTGATCGGCGTCGCGGTGCAGAGCTACCGCTTCCTCGGCCAAACGGAACGGGAGCTCGAACAATCGGGCGGCCAACGTAACGAGACGGAAAATGAAACGGAAACATAAACGCCTGTCTTTTGTCCTGTTGGGCGTGCTGGCGCTGGGCGCGGCGGCGGCACTGGTACTGACCGCGTTCGAGGACAATATCGTCTTCTTCTTCAGCCCGACCGAGATCGCCAAAAAAGAGGTGCGGCCGGATCAGCGGCTCAGGGTCGGTGGACTGGTGGAAGCCGGCAGCGTGACCAAAGCCGACGGCGGTGCGATCACCAATTTCGTGGTGACCGATCTGACCTCCAAGCTGACGATCAGCTACCGGGGCATCCTGCCGGATCTGTTCCGGGAGGGTCAGGGCATCGTGGCCGAGGGCTACTACCGCAACGGCGTGTTTACCGCGACCGAGGTCCTGGCCAAGCACGACGAGACCTATATGCCCAAGGAAGTGGCGGACGCGCTGCAAAAATCCGGCAAGTGGAAAGGGCCCAGCCCGAAATAAGGCGGGGTGTTGAGACATGATTGCTGAAACCGGCCATTTTGCTTTGATCCTGGCGCTCATCGTGGCGATCATCCAGGGCACCCTGCCATTGGTGGGCGCCCAGGTGAGAAAACAGGCCTGGATGTCCCTGGCCGCGCCGGCCGCGCTGATGCAGTTCCTGTTTATCGCGCTTTCCTTTGCTGCGTTGACCTACAGCTTTGTCACCTCGGACTTTTCTCTGAAAGTCGTCGCCGGCAACTCCCACACGCTGAAGCCCATGCTCTATAAAATCAGCGGGGTGTGGGGGAACCACGAGGGCTCCATGCTCATGTGGGTGCTGATCCTGGCGATCTACGGTGCGGCCATCGCCGCCTTCGGCAACAACCTGCGGCCGTCGTTGAAGGTCCGCGTTCTGGGCGTACAGGCCCTGCTGGCCGTCAGTTTTCTGTTATTCATTCTGCTGACCTCCAATCCGTTCGACCGGCTGCAACCCGCGCCCATCGACGGCAATGATCTGAACCCGCTGCTGCAGGACCCCGGCCTCGCCTTCCATCCCCCGCTCCTCTATCTCGGCTATGTCGGGTTCTCGATCACCTTTTCCTTCGCCATCGCCGCGCTGCTGGAAGGCCGAGTGGACGCCGCCTGGGCCCGCTGGGTGCGCCCTTGGACCCTGGCTGCCTGGGGATTTCTGACCGGCGGCATCGCGCTCGGCTCCTGGTGGGCATATTACGAACTTGGCTGGGGCGGCTGGTGGTTCTGGGATCCGGTGGAGAACGCCTCGTTCATGCCGTGGCTGGCCGGCACCGCGCTGTTGCATTCGGCCATCGTGTCGGAGAAGCGGGACACGCTGAAAAGCTGGACCATCTTCCTGGCGATCATCGCCTTCGCCTT
>JAYQGD010000731.1:0-1586 GCA_038140415.1 Rhodospirillaceae bacterium | reverse complement strand
GCCACGTGTCCTACCGGACGCCGTCCGGCCGCGCGGAAGTTGATATCGTCCGCTACAAGCACTCGCGTAAAAAGAACGGGAAGTAGGACTTATTCGGCGGCTTCGGTGCCGGCGGCCTTCGTCGCCTCCGCCAGCGGCAAGGTAAAGCTGAAGGTCGAGCCCTCGCCCTCCGCCGTGGTGACCCACAGATTGCCGCCGTTGAGCTCGATCATTTCCTTGCAGAGCAGCAGCCCCAAACCGGCGCCCTTTTCGCCGTTGGTGCCTTCGGTCGTGGTCTTTTCGTCGATCAGGAACAGCTTGGACGCATAGTCCGGGTTCATGCCCACGCCCGTATCCGAAACGGAGGCTTCCACCAGCCCGTCTTCCTTCTGACCGACGGACACCGTGATGGTGCCCCCTTCGGGGGTGAACTTAATCGCATTGGCGATGAGATTGCGGACCACCAGCAGCACCATGTTCCGTTCGGCCCGCGCCTGGACCGGCTCTACATTTTTGGCCAAGTTGACGTGCTTCTCAGCGGCCACGGCCTCGAACACCTCAATGTTCTCCTCGACGATCTGAGTCATATCCTTATCAATGGGCTGGTGATCACCCTTGTCCATCTGCAACCGCGCCCATTCCAGCAGGTTCTCCAGCAGCTCGAACACCTTGCCGCCGTTCTCGTGGATCATCTGGGCATACTCGACAAATTGATCCTTCGACAACTGCTGGGACATTTTCGACATCATGCTGGACAGGCCCAGGATGGACGTGAACGGACTCTTCAGATCATGGGAAATGACGGAGAAGAACCGGTCCTTAATGGACACTTCCCGTTCCAACTGTTCTTTGAGATGAGTCTCCGTTGCCGCCAATTCCGTCAGCTCTGACGCTTGTTTTTCCAACTGTTAGCGGGAATGGGTCAACTCAATGACCTTCATCTCGAGGTCGTCCTTGGCGTCGACCAACAGCGCCTGCGCCTCGGCCCGGCGCGCCTCGACCCGCGCGATAAAGATCAGCGCCATAAGGGTGGAGAGCAGAATGCCTAGTGCAATGACGCCGCCCGTCGCCCATTGCTTTTGCGCGAAGGTGGAGAACAATCCCGGCGCGGGGACGGCGACCAAATCCCAGCGGCTGTTCTTAATCCCGACGCGCTTTACTGCGTTGGCCACTTCCCACTCGGACAAGTTAATCTCCCGGGATTTGGAGATTTCATCCCGAGCGCCGCCGGAGGTCACTTCAATGAGCGTCTCCCGGTTGCGGTTGACCAGTAAGAGATTGTGTCCCTGGCTCTCGTAAGAGCCGAGAATGCCCTGGATCAGCTTGGGGAAGAAGCTGACAAAGAAGACGCCTTGCAGCTTCCCTTCATGCGCCCAGGTCGACATCATGTCGAAATGATAATTGTAGGGCTGCGGATGGATTTCCGGTTCGTAGAAATGCTCGGCATCCTTCCCCGCCTTTTCCTGATCCTGCAAAAACGTGCCGATGGAGTTCACGCAGACTTGGCCGACAAAGCCTTCGAGATCGCGGATCAAGTCCGTGCCCTTGTGATCGGCCAAAGTGAAGGTGAAGTGTTCCGCGAACCAGCGTTTCAGACTGGCATGAAT
>JAYQGD010000730.1:0-1587 GCA_038140415.1 Rhodospirillaceae bacterium | reverse complement strand
TGGTCGATGATCAGGTAAAACTGACCGGCATCCGTTGCGGCGACAATTGTCCGCTGATCAACACGCCGCTGCGGCAGTTGACCCAGCTTTTCCCCGATCTGAATGTGGTTATTATCGGCATCATCCGCGAAGATGAAGCGATCGTCCCGACAGCGGACGATGAGCTTTTAGCAGGTGATGAGGTGTACGTGGTTGTGGACGCTCAGCATGTGGCCCGCACCCTGGCTGCCTTCGGCCACGAGGAAAGAGAAGCGCGCCGAATCGTCATCATCGGCGGCGGCAATATCGGTCTATTCCTGGCGCAGCAGATCGAGCAAGAGCAGCCGTCGGTCAACGTGAAGGTGGTCGAGACCAATAAGTCCCGCGCCGAGGTGGTTGCCAGAAATTTGAGCCACTCCGTCGTCCTGCAAGGTGATATCCTCGATCCGGACATTATGGAAGAAGCCAATGTATCATCGTCTGAGGCCGTCATCGCGGTGACCAACGAAGATGAGACAAACATCCTGTCTTCGCTGCTGGCAAAGCGCCGGGGCAGCCGCCGGGCGATTACCTTGGTGAACAACAGCACCTACGCGCCGCTGACATCATCTCTGGGCATCGACGTGGTCGTCAGCCCGCAAAACATTACTGTTTCCACCATCCTGCAGCATGTCCGTCGTGGCCGTATCCATTCCGTGCACACGCTCCGGGAAGACTTCGGCGAATTGATCGAGGCCGAAGCCATGGAAACCTCTTCGCTGGTCGGCCAGCCGCTGAAAGAGGCGGAGCTGCCGGAGGGCGTGATCGTCGGCGCCGTGGTCAGGGACGGGGAAGTCATTACGCCGACGGGCTCAACGGTCGTTCAAACCAACGACCGGGTTGTCATCTTCGCCGTCAATGAAGCCGTTAAGCAGGTCGAGAAAATGTTCTCGGTCCGGCTCGAATTTTTCTAACAGCCCATGCCCCGCATTACCTATGTGAACGGCCAGTACCTGCCGCATCGGAACGCCATGGTCCATGTCGAGGACCGGGGCTATCAGTTGGCTGACGGCGTCTATGAAGTCATCGCCATCTACAACCGAAAACTTATCGACAATGAAGACCACATGGTGCGCCTGGACCGTTCTCTGTCCGAACTAAGGATCGACTGGCCGGTGGACCGCAGAGCGCTTGTTTCGATCATGGAGGAAACCATTCGCCGGAACCACGTCCGGCACGGCAAATTGTACCTGCAGATTACTCGCGGCGTGGCGCCCCGGGATCATGCGTTTCCGAAAGCCCCAAAATCCTCTCTGGTTGTTTATGCCAGTCCCATTCGTTGGCCCGGCAGAGAGAGCGCAAAAACCGGCCAATCGGTCATCACCCGACCGGACATCCGCTGGCTGCGCCGCGATATCAAATCGGTTTCCCTGCTGCCCAATGTGTTGGGCAAGCAGGAAGCCATCGACGCCGGCGCGGACGACACCTGGTTCGTGGACACTGACGGATACGTGACCGAGGGCACTGCCTCGAACGCCTGGATTGTCACCAAGGATGGTGAACTGGTCACTCGGCCCACTAATGAAGACATCCTTGCCGGTATTACCCGGAAAACGCTCTTGCGGCTCA
>JAYQGD010000729.1:0-1588 GCA_038140415.1 Rhodospirillaceae bacterium | reverse complement strand
CACGGCAAGTTCCTGGGCCGGCTGGACGTCGAGGTTAAGAACAAGAAGATTTCTGACTTCAGCTACCGGCTGATCCCGGTCCTGTCCGACGCCATTGCGCCGGATAAAAACATCTCCGGGGTAATCGACAAAATCCGCGCACCCCATAAGGCGGAGGTGGAGAAAGTCCTCGGCAGGACCGAATCCCTTCTCTATCGCCGGGGTAATTTCAACGGCACCTTCGACGATCTGATCTGCAACGCCATTATGGAAGAGCGGGATGTGGAAATCGCGCTGTCGCCGGGCTTCCGCTGGGGCGCCTCGTTGCTGCCCGGCCAGGATATCCGGGTCGAGGAAGTCTATTCCCAGACGGCGATCACCTATCCGAAGACCTACCGGCTGGAATTCACCGGCCAGCAGCTCAAGGACATTCTGGAAGACGTGGCCGACAACTTGTTCAATCCCGATCCCTACTTCCAGCAGGGCGGCGATATGGTCCGGGTTGGCGGCATGGGCTACCGGATCGAGGTCAACGAAAAGATTGGCTCACGAATTTCTGAAATGACATTGCTGACATCGGGTGAGAAAATTGACGCTAGCAAGAAATATACTGTCGGTGGCTGGGCTTCGGTCAATCCGGCGACAGAAGGTCCGCCCGTCTACGACCTTGTAAGCAATTATATCTCGCGGAAGAAAAGCGTCACCGTTCCGCCGAATAATTCGATCAAGGTCGTCGCGAATTAAATTTTAACCGGAGTGATCCGCCCGTGATGATGGAAGTCACCTATGCCGGCGTTTTTGTCGCCGGACTTCTAAGTTTCGCATCACCCTGCGTGTTGCCGTTGATCCCCGCCTATATCAGCTTTTTGGGCGGGGCCTCTCTCAAGCAACTCACTGAAGAGGGCGGCGTGGACGACGCCACGGCCAGGCGGGTTTTCTATGCAGCCATCGCTTTCGTGCTGGGGTTCGCCACCGTCTTTATTGCGCTCGGCGCGACGGCAACCGTGATCAGCAACGTGCTCGCCCAGAATTCCTTGATCCTGGGCCGCATCGCCGGCGTGATCATCGTGATCTTCGGGCTCCACTATATGGGGCTGTTTAAGATCGGCTTCTTGAACTTCGAGAAGCGCTTCCATCTGGAAAACAAGCCGGCCGGGCTGATCGGCTCATATATCCTGGGCCTGGCCTTTGCCTTCGGCTGGACCCCCTGCGTCGGTCCGATCCTGGCGTCGGTGCTGATGGTGGCCGCCTCCGGCGACAGTGTCGGCTACGGTATTTCGCTGTTAAGCGTCTATGCGGCGGGGATCGGCATTCCGTTCCTAATCGCGGCGTTTGCGGTCAAGCCGTTCATGGCCTTCATGACCAAGTTCCGCCGCCACATGCACAAGGTGGAAATTTCGGTCGGCCTGCTTCTGGTGGTCACCGGCATTGTCATCTTTACCGGCGACATCAACCAGATCGCCAACTGGTTGTTGGAAACCTTCCCGATCTTCTCGAAAGTCGGCTGAGACCGCCGGCGTTTAATCCAGCTTCAGCTTGAAGTCGTCCGACCACAGCAGGGTGTTGATGTCGATGCCGTGCTCCCGCATCTTGTCGCCTTCGGCGATCA
>JAYQGD010000728.1:0-1591 GCA_038140415.1 Rhodospirillaceae bacterium | reverse complement strand
TGGAGCGCATCATGTCGATGGGAATACCGTGATTGGTGTGGGTGAGATGACTGTGCTCTAAGACGGTCCGGCTGAGAAACGCGAAGGTTTCTTCGGATTCGGACGCCGCATGAACCTGCCCGGCCATCAGGACCGAGATCATCAATAAGGCTATCAACGTTAACGACTGTTTCAACGAACCGTCCGATCTCATCCGGGCGCAGCTCGCCCGCCTCGAAGAGTATGGCCCGATTCCGGCTCCGAAAGAAGGAGAAAAGCGCTAGCCTGACACCGGCAGATCCGACGGCAACCGAATGTGATCCCGGCTGATCTCGTTGATGGCGGTTAGCCCCATGGCCGCCATGGTGCGGATTATTTCAGACCCCAGAATGTCGATGGCCTTGGCTGCACCGGGCTCACCCGCCGCCGCGACGCCATAAAGCGTCGCCCGGCCGACGGCGATCGCGTCCGCGCCGAGCGCCAACCCCTTCAGCACGTCACTGCCCCGGCGCACGCCCGTATCGGCGATGAGGGTCAACCGGTCACCGGCGGCGTCCTTGATGGCCGGCAACGCGTCCCAGGCGGTGATCGCCGCGTCCAGCACATTGCCGGCGTGGTTCGAGACAAAAATACCGTCCACCCCGGCGTCGGCCGCCATCACCGCATCATCCGGGTGCAGGATACCCTTCAACAGCAGTTTCTTCGGCCAGACGTCGCGCAGGCGTTTGAGAAATTCCCAGTCCAGGCTCTCATTCCGGTTCAAGAAGCCGCCGGTGGATTTGGATTGATAATCATCGGCCGCCGCCTTGTGCTCCTCCGGAAAGTGGATATTGGCGAAGGGCGGCAGACCTTTTTCCGTCCATAGATACGGACACAGCGTGCCGAAGAACCAGCGCGGGTGCAGGGCCACATCCAACGCAGTTTTCGCATTCACCCTAGGCGGCAGGGTGAAGCCGTTGCGGACATCTACCTCCCGGTTGTTGTAGACCGGCGAGTCCACGGTCAAGACCAGAGCTTCGAAGCCGGCGTCCCAGGCGCGCTGCACGGTCACCATGGAAGCTTCGATATCCTGCCAGATATAAAGCTGGAACCACTGAGTCCCGCCGCCGTCGGCGACGATCTTTTCCATGGCCGTGTTCGACGTACTGGCCAGGGTGCAGGGGATATTGGCTTTGGCCGCCGCCTTGGCGATGGCCGTCTCGCCCCGGTACCAGACATAGCCCGCCGGTCCCGTCGGCCCGATCACCAGGGGCAGATCGTGGTTTTTGCCGAACAGGGTGACGCCCGGATCGCGTCCGGAGACATCCCGCAGCATGCGGGGCATCAACTTGATCCGGTCCAGGGCCTCGCGATTGTGGCGGAGCGACACCTGATCCTCGGACGCCTTATCGCAGAAATCGAACAGCACCTTGGTCAGCCGCTTCTTCGCCAGCAGCCGCAGATCAGCAATGTTCAGCGCTTTGTCGAGATTAGGCACGTTTTCCCCCGGTGTTGGTGGGAGTGATTTACCACAGAGATCACAGAGAGCATAGAGGGAGCGCTCATATGGCCACCCTCCCCCGTGCTAGCGCACGACCCCTCCCATCAAGGGAGGGGTGATACATTCTAATCC
>JAYQGD010000727.1:0-1594 GCA_038140415.1 Rhodospirillaceae bacterium | reverse complement strand
CCGGCCGGACGACGCGGTCGAAACCCGCTATGAGGCGAAGGCGCTCAAACAAGGTAAGCGATGTGTTTATCTTAATTTCCTTCGCACGGACGCGCCGGCGGCGGAACCAAAAAACACTTGATTATCGGACCCTTAGGAACGATTATGCGCCATCATTCTTAGACATTACCGATGTATCGGCTATCTGAGGGTGGGCCTGCGGCCCACTTTTTTGTTTTTTAGGGCCCGGTTTTCCGGGCCGGGAGCGCAAAAACCGGATGAACGTGGAACGCCGGATCAGTGATTTAATTTCCCCCGCCCTCGAAGCCTTGGGCTACGACTTGGTGCGGGTACAGGTCATGGGCAGCCGTCACAAGACCATGCAGGTCATGGCGGAACGGCTGGACGAGGCCGGCATGACGGTGGATGACTGCGCGGCGATCAGCCGGGAAATCTCGGCGCTGTTGGATGTGGATGACCCGATCCAGGACGCCTATGACCTGGAAGTCAGTTCTCCGGGCATCGACCGGCCCTTGGTGAAATTAAAGGATTTTGAGCGGTTTGCCGGGTTTGACGCCCGGGTTGAAATGTTCGACGCCGTCGACGGCCGCAAGAAATTCAAAGGAAAGCTCGTCGGCGTTTCCGGGGAAAGCGTGGAAATGAAGATGGGCGAACAGCGTGTGGCGTTGCCCCATGACGGAATTCGCCGCGCCAAATTACTTCTGACCGATGAGCTGATCGAAGCGGCTCAAGCGGCAAACGGCTAGACAGAAGAAGGACAGATCAGAGGCCATGGACACCAACGTCGAAACCACAATGTACACCCACCCGGAACTTCTCCTGGTCGCCGATACGGTGGCGCGGGAAAAAGGCATCGACCGGGAGGAAGTTCTGGACGCCATGGAACAGGCGATCCAGAAAGCGGGCCGCTCCAAATACGGCCATGAACATGATATCCGCGCGCAGATCGACCGGAAATCCGGTGAAATTCGACTGGCGCGCTACCTGGAAGTGGCCGAGGAAATCGAAAATGAGGCCTCGCAGGTCACTCTGGATGCGGCCAAGGCGAAGAAAGAAGACGCCGTGATCGGCGATTTTCTGATCGATCCCCTGCCGCCCATCGATTTCGGCCGCATCGCCGCCCAGACCGCCAAACAGGTGATCGTGCAGAAGGTCCGTGAAGCGGAACGCAAACGCCAATTCGCCGAGTTCAAGGACCGGGTCGGCGAAGTGGTCAACGGCATGGTCAAACGGGTCGAGTTCGGCAATATCATCGTCGATCTCGGCGGCCGGGCCGAAGGCATCATCCGCCGGGATGAATCCATTCCGAGAGAGCATTTCAACAATGGCGACCGGGTGCGGTCCTATATTTATGACGTCAGGGAAGAGCCGCGGGGTCCGCAAATCTTCCTGTCCCGTAACCATCCCCAGTTCATGGCCGCCCTGTTCACCCAGGAAGTGCCGGAAATCTATGACGGCATCATCGAGATCAAATCGGTGGCCCGGGATCCAGGCAGCCGCGCCAAAATCGCGGTGATTTCCAAGGATTCGAGCATTGACCCGGTCGGCGCCTGCGTCGGTATGCGGGGCTCCCGCGTGCAGGCGGTGGTGGCCG
>JAYQGD010000726.1:0-1596 GCA_038140415.1 Rhodospirillaceae bacterium | reverse complement strand
GATTAATCCCGAAAATGGGAAAAGGAGAGCCTGAATGGCTAACGGCGTGGATGTCCTGTTCATCAATCCTGGTGACAGAAAGCAAATCTATCAGGATCTAGGCGACGAGTTCTCGGCCATTGAGCCGCCGGTCTTTGCCGGATTGTTCGCCACCTATCTCAGACAAAAAGGCCACAGCGTTGCGATCTATGATGCGCCGGCCATGATGGCGAGCGCAGACGAAGTGGCGCGCGTGGCGACCGAGGATTTCGATGCGAAGATCATTTGCATCGTGGTCTACGGCTTTCAGCCCTCCGCCTCGACCCAGAATATGACGGCGGCCGGCGATATCGCCCGCAAGATCAAGGACGCAGGCACCGGCGCCAAGGTCATGATGACCGGCACCCACCCGGCGGCGCTGCCGAAAAAGACCATGGAAGAGGAGTCCGTGGATTTTGTCGTCGATCTGGAAGGGCCGGTGACCATCTACAGGACTTTGCAGGCGCTGAACGCCGGCTGGACCGAATTCGCCGATATTCCGAGCCTATGGTGGCGCAACGGTAGTGAGATCATCGCGCCGCGTTCGGCGGAGCCGCTACTGAACGATCTGGACCATGAAATGCCGGGCATCGCGTGGGATTTGCTGCCCATGGAAAAATACCGGGCGCACAACTGGCACAGCTTTGACCACATTCACGAGCGTTCGCCCTACGCCTCGATCCACACCAGCCTGGGCTGTCCCTACAAGTGCAGCTTCTGCTGCATCAATTCGCCGTTCGGCAAATCGTCCTACCGGATGTGGAGCCCCGAATGCGTGATCCGGGAAATCGACCACCTTGTCGAGACCTACGGGGTCAAGAACATCAAGTTCGTGGACGAAATGTTCGTGCTCAACAAGCGTCATGTCATGGGCTTGTGTGATCTGCTGAAAGAGCGGGATTATGACCTGAACATCTGGGCTTACGCCCGGGTCGATACTGTGCAGGACGAATTTCTGGATAACCTGAAGGCCGCCGGCATTAACTGGCTGTGCCTGGGTATCGAGAGCGGCAGCGATCATGTCCGCGACGGGGCGCACAAGGTCTATGGCAACGATGATATCATCGACGTGGCGCGCCGCATTCAGGACGCCGGCATCTATATCATCGGCAACTACATTTTCGGCCTGCCCGACGATAATAAGGAGCGGATGCAGGCGACGTTCGACCTGGCGCTCGAACTGAACTGCGAGTTCGCCAACTTCTATTCGGCCATGGCCTATCCGGGGTCCGACCTGTACGACATGGCGATCCGCGATGGCGTCGAGTTGCCGGATTCCTGGAAGGATTTCTCCCAACACGGCTACAACGCCAAGCCGTTGAGCAATCAATATTGCAGCGCCGCGGAAATCCTGGAATTCCGGGACAAGGCCTTCGATACGTATTTCACTCACCAGCCCTATCTGGACATGGTGAAGCAGAAATTCGGCCAGGACGTGGTCGACCATATCAATCGCATGGTCTCCATTCCTCTCAGCCGGAAGTTATTGGAAGAGCGGACAGCGGCTTAACGACTGTCCGCCCAGAACGGGAAGATGAGCGTGAAAATAAACGACCTTGAAGACAAGGCGCTTTGGTT
>JAYQGD010000725.1:0-1599 GCA_038140415.1 Rhodospirillaceae bacterium | reverse complement strand
GCATCAAGCCCGGCGGAGAGGTGCTGATCATCGGCACCGGTCTGACCATGGCGGACGTGGCGATGACGGTGATGCGCCGGTCGCCGGAAAGCAGGATCACCGCCGTCTCCCGGCGCGGGCTCTATCCGAAGCCCCAGCGGGTGGCACCGCCGCCCCGCACTCTATGGGAGGAAATGAACCTGGACCCGCCGGATTTTATCACCCGTCACGGCGCGCCGGAGACGGTGGTTGAAATTTTGCGGGCGCTCAGAAGTGACATCCGTCAGCTGGAGCCTCACGGGATCGAATGGCAGGTGGCATTCGACTTTCTGCGGGACGCGGCGCATTTGCTGTGGCCGAACCTGCCCGATGAGGAAAAGAACCGATTCTTCCGCCATCTCGCGCCCTGGTATGAGACCCATCGGTTCCGCCTGCCGCCGCAAATCGAGGCGAGAGTGGGTCAGGCCATTGAGGACGGTCAGGTGCGGCTTCTCGCGGGCAGTCTGGTCTCTGCCGAGGCTGACGGCGACGGACTGGCGGTCGGTATTCGCCCACGGGGAAACGAAGATGTCGCGGTTCAGACTTTCGACGCGGTGGTCAACTGTACTGGGCCGACACGCAGCCCAGCCAAGTCGGGTAGCCCTTTACTGGTTGATCTTGTGGCGCGGGGCATTCTGGTGGAAAGTCCCTTCGCCATGGGAGTCGAGGTGGATGGAAGCTGTGCCGCGCTCAACGCATCGGGGCGAAACGATCCTCTTCTACGGGTAATCGGGCCGATGACCCGCGCCCGGTTCGGGGAGGTCAACGGCGTGCCCGCCATCGGTTTCCAGGTCTATCGGATGGCCGGCGATCTTTGTGATCAGCTGAGAAGGCTCTAAGCGACCCCTTTGGTTTCGGTCAGGCCGGCCAGATGGGCCAGCACTTCGTCCAGCTTCATCACGTCTGCGTACTTATGGTGCATGTCGAACAAGTTGACCTTGTGGATCAGTTCGCTCCGGTCAAACACGCATTCCTCCACGATGGAGATATGAAAACCGTAGGAATACGCATCAAGCACGCTGGTGCGTACACAGCCCGACGTGCTTTCGCCGCAGACGATCAGACTGTCGAAGCCGCCCTGGGTTAGATGGGCGATCAGGGGCGTGCCGAAGAACGCACTGGCGCGTTCCTTGCGGAAGATCACGTCTTGAGGTTCCGGGGTGAAGGCTTCGTGGATTTCATAGTCTTCGGGCGTGAGCGGCGCCACGTTGCGTCGGGTGGAGCGCACCCGGTTCTCCGAATAGCGGCCGGTGATATAGAAGATCGGCAGGTTCGCCGCCCTGCAGCCGGCCAATAATTTTTGGATCGGCTCAACCGCCTCATAGGCGTATTGGCCGCAGGTGCTTGGATACTCGGCGGTGATTTCGGAGGGTGGTTTGGGTCCGCCCTTGAAGACCAGGTTATAGAGATCAATGGCCAGAACCGCCGGTCGCTCGCCGATATAGGTTTCCCGCCGGTAGGGCGCGTAGGTGGCGTAATCCTCGTCCGGGATAACGTCTTTCCAGCAGTGATCCTCGAACGCACTTTTATCAGCCATGGTTCTTTCCCCTGATCCGAAACGAGAAACGGACGGGCGATGGC
>JAYQGD010000724.1:0-1603 GCA_038140415.1 Rhodospirillaceae bacterium | reverse complement strand
GTGCCGGGCCGTGCCGCAATGGCAAGACGTGCGACTTCTTCGGGCGCGTCAGTTCCAATGGAATGATAATAGTCTTGGTCCGCTCCCAACAGGTCGCGGCATATTCCATGATCGGGCGCCAACGCGCGGGCGCCGAACCGGATCGCATCTAAGGCGCGGGTTTGGATGCCGCCGCCATAGCGCCAGAACAATGGAACACTTTTGGCCGATGACATCAGGCCCGTGAAATCCTCGTCGGGCAAATAGCCGTCTAAAATTCGGATATCCAGGTCCGGATCATCAATGCCGGCGAGGCGGAACAATTGCTGTGCCTTGTCCCGCATATAGGGGGGAAACGCTCGGCCGGTGAATAAAATATCGCTGGACCGCTCGCCACCTGGCTGAAACTGATCGGCAAACGCAAAGCTTTCATGTCCGGGGATGGCGGCCAGCCGGCCCGAATAGATGTCCGTTAGTTCGTCATGTTCAGCCGCGCTGTTCATGACGATCACATCCGCGCGGGACAAGTCGGCGTAGCGCGTCGCCAAGAAATAGTCGTGATCGCCGGCCCAAAAGACCGTGGGGATATCCGTATCGAACACCCCAATAGGCAGAAACGGTCCGTTGCAATCGAGACACAGAATTAGTTTAGGATTAAACCCGCCGGGCAGCGCCGCAAACACATCTTCGAATGGTGTGCCGAATTCCTCCGGCGCCAAACTCCGTTTAATGACCCGAAAGCCTTCTGCGCCTTGATACGCGGCAGCCTTGTCGGAGGCCGGCATGCTCAGGATCAGGATATCGATCAGGCCGGTATCTGAGTTTTGGAACTGCTGGAAGAGTGCGTCGTCCTGCCCCAGACACCATCGGGCGAAGGAGGCGATCTGGTTATCCGACTCGGTTTCGAGGCCCGCTTCCTCAAGCGCCGCCAAACCCGGCACGATCGCCCCACACAAGATTTGTGCCTTGGCTCTGAGGCGGGGATTTTCGATCGGGCATCTAGAGAACGCCGCCGGATAATTCCCCGTTTCAAACGCCGCCTCCGCCGTCAAGTCTTCGCCGGCCTCTTTGGGCGGGCGCACCTGCGGGTCAATTCTGTCGGTGGGGAAGTCTTCGAACCAGTCCATGGCCGGATTACTCAACCGGTAGAAGCGCCGCTGCGACCCGGCGGTCCTCGCTCAGCAAGACGTTGAACGTCCGGCACGCGGCGCCGGTATCCATGGCCTCAATGGTGATCCCGCTCTCCCGCAGAGCATCTCGCAGGCTTGGATGAATGAACTGACCGGTTTGGCCACATCCCAACAAAAATATGTCGACCGGCTCCTCCAGCGCGAGGACGGGGTTGAAATCATCTGTGGTAAAATTTGACGGATCAGCCGGCGACCAGGATCGGGTCTCCTCCGGCAGGACAATCACCGGGCCGGTATAGACAATATCACTGATGGTAAACTGGCCATCACCGTAGCTTTGGATCAATTGACGCCCCGCAGGCACCATCGGTGAAATATCCAAAGACACGTGGCCTCCCCATATCGGGTAATCGCTAGTCCGCGGTTTCTCCCACCGGCTCCGGGCCGCTGCTGCTTTCCGTGCCCCGGCTGACGCTCAGATAAATGAGCAACGG
>JAYQGD010000723.1:0-1603 GCA_038140415.1 Rhodospirillaceae bacterium | reverse complement strand
CAAAAAACTAGTGCCGGGGATCGAGATCATCACCCGGCCCCGCTTCTCCACCCTGTCCTATGCCGGCGGGCGGAAAATTATCCGGCTAAAACCCCGAAGCGCGGTGGTGGGATTCTCCGCCGGCGACGTCTACGCCATTGCCGAATTGATCCGCCGGCAGCGTGGCGGCGCGGCGATTGTCATGGGCGCGCTCAGCCCGCGCACCCGCAACGCCCAGGTGGAAATGTTCCAGAACGGCGATGTGGATTATCTGGTGGCGACGGACGCCATCGGCATGGGTCTCAACATGGATGTGGATCATGTGGCGTTCGCCGGCTTGAAGAAGTTCGACGGGACGTTCCGCCGGGATTTGCGGGCCGATGAGCTGGGCCAGATCGCCGGGCGCGCCGGCCGGCATATGAATGACGGCACGTTTGGCATTACAGGTGATGCGCCGGAAATCCCGCCGGAGATTATCGAGGCCATTCAAGAGCACAGATACGATCCGCAGCGCTTCGCCTATTGGCGGAACGTGGAGCTGGACTATGGCTCCGTCGATGCGTTGCGGACCAGTCTCACGCGCAAACCCGATATCCAGGGCCTCACCCGCGTGCGGGCCGCCGATGATGAGCGCTTCCTGATGGAATTATCCCGGGACAAGGCGTTGATCGAGATGGCGGCGGATCAGGACGCGGTCCGGCTGTTCTGGGAGGTGTGCCGCATCCCCGATTTCAAAAAAGGCCTGGGCGGCGATCACACCGGATTGCTGGCGCAACTCTATAAAATGCTGGTCGGTGGCAATCGTCTGCCCGCTGAGTGGGTTGCCCGCCAGGTTTCCCGCATCGATCAGACCGACGGCGGGATCGAGACCCTGGTGGCGCGGATCGCCGGCATCCGTATTTGGACCTATATTTCCCACCGGCCCGATTGGCTGGACGATCCGGATCATTGGCAGGAACGGACCCGCGAGATCGAGGACCGGCTGTCCGACGCCCTGCATCAGCGCCTGACCCAACGGTTCGTCGATCAGCGCACCGCGACGCTGGTTAAGCGCCTCCGCGACCGGGATGATCTACAGGCGAGCGTCACGCGGGAAGGGGACGTGCTGGTGGAAGGCCATTATGTGGGCCAGCTTAAGGGCTTCCGCTTTCAGGCCGACGCCTCGGACTCGGAAGTCGCCGGCAAGGCCGTCTCCAACGCCGCGTTCAAGGCGTTGGGCCGGGAAGTGGCGCGCCGGGCGGCCGCCCTCACCGCATCTCAAGAACTAGCCAACGTTTCCCTGAAACCCGATGGCCGGGTCTATTGGCATGAGGATGTGATTGCCCGGCTGGTGAAAGGCGCCACGGCGCTGAGCCCGAGAATAGAGCTTCTGCACCGGGAACTTCTGGAAACCGCCCAGCAGGAGAAATTGACCGCCGCGTTGCAGGCGTGGCTGGAAGGGGAGATCGGCGCGACCCTCCGGGCACTGTTCAAGCTTCAAAACGCCAAGCTTGAAGGGGCGGTCAGGGGGCTCGTGTTTCAACTGGTGGACGGGCTTGGATACCTGCCCAAGCCCGACGCCGGCAAACAGTTGAAGGCGCTGGTGGAAAAAGACTATGGCGCGCTTCGCCGGCTGGGCGTGAAG
>JAYQGD010000722.1:0-1606 GCA_038140415.1 Rhodospirillaceae bacterium | reverse complement strand
TCCGCGCCGACATCGTGGATCGCAACGGCATTCTGCTGGCGACCAGCCTGCCGACTGCGGCGCTCTACGCCAATCCGCAGCATATTCTGGACGCCGATGAAGCGGCGGCCAAGCTCGCCAAAGTCCTGCCCGGCTATTCCGCGGACCATCTTCGCGCCCGGCTGGCCAGTGACAAGACCTTCGTCTGGCTGCATCGCAACCTGACCCCCAAACTTCAGTTCGCCGTCAACGCACTGGGCGTGCCGGGTCTCTACTTTCAGCGGACGGAGCGCCGGGTCTACCCGCACGGGCCCCTCGTCTCCCACGTTCTCGGCATGACCAATATTGACGGCGAGGGCCTGTCCGGGGTCGAGCGTTATTTCGACGGCTATCTGAAGAACGCCAAGAAGCCGCTTCGGCTCAGCGTGGATATCCGCATTCAATCCCTCGTCCGTGAAGAACTGGCGGCGGCGATGGAAGAGTTCGACGCCATCGGCGCGGCGGGCGTGGTCATGGATGTCCGCGACGGTTCCGTCGTCTCCATGGTCTCGCTGCCCGACTTCAATCCCAACGAGCCGGTCAGCGCCGCCGGCATCGCCGGGTTCAACCGGGCGACCAAGGGCGTCTACGAGATGGGCTCCACCTTTAAACTGTTTACCGCCGCCATGGCGCTGGATACGGGCCGGGTGCGGCTCCGTGACCGGTTTGATGCGACCAAGCCGATCAAGATTTCCCGTTTCACCATTTCCGACTACCACGCCAAGAACAAGTGGATGACCGTCCCCGAAATTATCGTCCACTCGTCCAATATCGGCGCCGCCAAGATGGCCCTGGATGTGGGCACGCCGACGCAGAAGAAATATCTCAAGCGTCTCGGCCTGCTCTCGCCGGCGGCCATCGAACTGCCGGAGGTGGGCTCGCCGCTGACCCCCGACCGTTGGCGCGAAATCAACACCATGACCATTTCCTACGGCCATGGCATTGCCGTGAGCCCGTTGCAGCTCTCCGCCGGTATCTCGTCACTGGTGAACGGCGGCATTCTTTTCAAGCCGACGGTGATCCAGCCCGAGGGTGATGTGCGCACCACCGGCATCCGGGTGATCAGCCAGAAGACCTCCAAGACCATGCGCGGGTTGATGCGCCTGGTGGTTCAGCACGGCACCGGCCGCAAGGCCGAGGTGCCCGGCTATTTGATCGGCGGCAAGACCGGCACAGCGGATAAGCCCGGTGTGTCGCGGCGCGGCTATGGCGGGCGCAAGGTAATCTCGTCCTTTGTGGCGGCCTTCCCGGTCAGTGATCCCCGTTATGTGGTGCTGGCCCTGGTGGATGAGCCCAAGGGCAACAAGAGAACGTTCGGATACGCCACGGGCGGCTGGGTGGCCGCTCCGGTGATCCAAAAAGTCGTGCGCCGGATGGTGCCTCTGGTCGGCCTGGAGCCGTCGGTCGCCGATGAAGTGATGCCGAAACCGGGTGATCCTTTCTACATCCCCGGCAAAAAAGTCTCAGAGCGGGCGGTCAAGAAAAAGACCAGCGTCGCCGAAAACGAAACCGATAAACGCGTGAAAGATAACTCAAGGCCGCGAGGGAGTTCTGTTGCGGTCAACTGACTTAGTGGTGGGAGTTGAAT
>JAYQGD010000721.1:0-1608 GCA_038140415.1 Rhodospirillaceae bacterium | reverse complement strand
TGCCGATTCCGCCGCTTAGTGAAGAACGTCGCGTAGAGCTGACCAAGGTGGCCGGCCGCTACACCGAGGAAGCCAAGGTTGCCGTGCGTAATGTCCGCCGGCATGCCATGGATGAGCTGAAAAAAGCCGAGAAGGACGGGGATATTTCCCAAGACGAGCATCATGACTATGATAGTGAAATCCAGGATCTTACGGACGATTTCGTGAAGAAAATGGACGAAGCGTTAGAAAAGAAAGAGCAGGAAATCCTGCAGGTTTAAGCGATGAAGGTTGCGCCCGATACCGGGAACTCAGAACTAAAAATTCCGCGCCACATTGCGATCATCATGGACGGCAATGGCAGGTGGGCCCGCGCGCGCGGGCTTCCTCGCATTGAAGGGCATCGCCGGGGCGCGGAGTCCGTCCGCACGGCTATTGAAAGCTCGGTAAAATATGGTGTTCGCTACCTAACGCTCTACAGTTTCTCGTCCGAGAACTGGAGCCGGCCGAAGCAGGAAGTTGATGATCTGATGGGCTTGCTACGCCGGTATCTACGAAGCGAAATAGCCGACTTGCACAAGAACGGCGTTCGGCTGCGGGTCATCGGTAACCGTTCTGATCTCAGCTCTGACATCGTTCAGCTGATTGAAGAGAGTGAAGCCTATACGGCGGAGAACACGACCTTGGATTTGATCATTGCGCTTAGTTATGGCGGCCGCGCGGAGATTACCAATGCGGCCCGGTCAATTGCCGAGAAAGTAAAAGCCGGAGAACTTGAGCCGGAAGAGGTCACCGAACCGCTCTTCGAGGATTATTTGGAGACCGCGGATATTCCCGATCCCGATTTGTTGATCCGGACCTCCGGCGAGCAGCGCATCAGTAATTTCCTGCTGTGGCAATTGGCATACGCCGAATTTGTGTTCTTGGACTGCAACTGGCCCGACTTTTCCGAACAGCATTTTTTGGAAGCGCTCGGCACGTTTTCGCACCGTGAGCGGAGGTTCGGCGCCACCAGCGCCTAGTCTTCTTCACCCATGCTTCTCAGACTGATATCCATTGCCGTTCTCGCGCCACCGTTCTTGGCGGCCGTATGGTTCGGCTCACCCTATTTTGAGATTGTGGTGATCGTTGGTGGTTTGATCGCGATCTACGAATGGTGGGGCGTTGCCTCGGCCGGTGAGAGGCGCAATTGGTCTTGGATCGTCCTGGGGTTGATATATATCCCTCTCGCCTGCATCTCCCTGGCGGCATTGCGGGCGCTGCCTGAGATCGGCCGCGATATCATCTTGTGGCTGTTTCTGGTCGTTTGGGCGGCGGATATCGGCGGCTTCGTCTTTGGCCGGTTGATCGGCGGGCCGAAATTGGCGCCTAAAATAAGCCCCGGTAAGACCTGGGCCGGAACATTGGGCGGTTTTTTGGCTGCTGTCGCCGTTTCGGGGTTATTTTCCAAGACGTTAGGGGCCAATCACGGTATACTGTTGTGGGCAGTCGCCGGTTTGGCCATCGGTATCGTGGCGCAGATCGGCGACTTGTTTGAGTCTTACTTTAAACGAAAGTTCGATGTGAAGGATTCAGGAGCCATTATTCCGGGCCACGGCGGCATTCTCGACCGGATCGACAGCATTTTAC
>JAYQGD010000720.1:0-1609 GCA_038140415.1 Rhodospirillaceae bacterium | reverse complement strand
TGGTCGGCATCGGCGAGGACGGGATCGACGGGCTCAGCGCCATCGCCCGGGCCGCTCTGGACGATGCGGAAATTCTGGTCGGCGGCAAACGCCATCTGGCCATGATCGCCGACGACGACCGGCCGCGCATCACCTGGGGAAGTCCCCTCACCGCCACCATCGAACAGATTCAGGACCAGCGGGGGCACGCGGTGACCGTACTCGCGACCGGCGATCCCATGTGGTACGGCATCGGCGCGACCCTCTGCCGCAGTATCGAGCCGGCGGAGCTGCGCATCATCCCGGCCCCGTCCGCTTTTACCCTGGCCGCTGGGCGATTGGGCTGGCCCTTGGCCGACACGGAATGTCTCACGATCCATGGCCGGGCCATCGAGCGGGTACGCTATTTCCTGGCCCCGGAGGCCAAGCTGATCATCCTCTCCAACGACGGCAACTCGCCGGCGGATATCTGCAAAATCCTCTGTGACACCGGCTATGAAGACAGCCGGGTGAATGTGCTCACCCATATGTCCGGCCCGCTGGAAGAGATCATCACCGCCTCGGCCAAGGATTGGGACAATTTCGACGTGGCCGATCTCAACACCATCGCCGTGCACTGCATCGCCGGGCCCAAGACCAAAGTGTTTTCCCACACGCCCGGCCTGCCTGACGACGCCTTTCACCACGACGGCCAGTTGACCAAGCGGGAAATCCGCTCGGCGACGTTGGCCGCACTTTCGCCCCTCCCCGGCCAACTTCTGTGGGATGTCGGTGCGGGCTGCGGCTCCATCGCGATTGAATGGATGCGCTCTTCGCCCCGGGTCCGCGCCATTGCGCTGGAACGGAACCAAGAACGCCTGGCCATGATCCGGGACAACGCCCTGGCCCTCGGCGTGCCCGACTTGGAAGTGATCGAGGGAATCGCTCCGGACGCCCTGAAAGAGTTGGTTCAACCGGATGCCGTCTTTATCGGCGGCGGCTTGTCCGCCGACGGCTTGATCGAGACCTGCTGGTCGGCGCTGAAGCCCGGCGGACGGCTGGTCGCCAACAGTGTGACCTTCGAAGGCGAGCAGAAACTGATCAAGTGGGCGGAGCAAACCGGCGGCGAGCTGGTCCGCTTTGAAATTTCCCGCAGCAAGAAAGTCGGCAAGTTCACGGGCTGGGAGCCCATGAAACCGGTCACGCAACTCCGGGCCACCAAGGATGAGTGAAGATGAGCGGGAGACCATCTGGGGCCTGGGAGTCGGCCCCGGCGATCCCGACCTTATCACCCTGAAGGCGCACCGGATTTTACAGAGTTCGGACTTAGTCGCTTATCCGGCGCCCGCCGGTGGCGAGAGCCTGGTGCGGTCTATTGCCGAGCCGCATCTACCCACGGATGCCGAGGAATATGTGATCTCGACGCCCATGGAGGTGCAGCGCCACCCCGCCCAGGACGTCTACGACCAAGCGGCGGCGGACATTCTCGCGCACGCCCGGGACGGCAGGAAAATTTCTATCCTCTGCGAAGGCGATCCGTTTTTTTACGGCTCCTTCATGTATTTGTTTTCCCGCCTGTCGGAGGACTGGCCCGTCGGCGTGGTGCCGGGCGTGAGTTCCCTGGCCGCCTGCTCGGCTGAGCTCGGCCTGC
>JAYQGD010000719.1:0-1613 GCA_038140415.1 Rhodospirillaceae bacterium | reverse complement strand
TGTGAAGATCGAGGCGAATACCAGCTTGCCCAGATCCGCCGATTTACAAGCGATGGCGAGGCCCGATCCGTCGTAATCGGAAAGCATTTCCATCACCACGCTTTCCGGGATATCCGTGTATCGCCGGAACATGGTGACGAACAGCTTCGCCTCCCGATTTTGGATCGCCAGCACCAAAAGATCGGGGGTGAGCTCCCCTTCCCGCGCCAATTCCTCTGTCAGCTCGATATCCGCCGGCGGCGGCGCCTTGCCGTTGATCTCATCGGCGACCGCCTGTTCCAGGACTTGGTCCACATAGGCCGGTTCGAGCTCGTGGTTGTCGAGAATGTATTGGCGCAGCGCCGAGGACACCCAACCGAACATGCGCTTGGCCAGCTCGGGGTCGATCTCTTCGCGGCGCAGGATCGGCTCTTGGAAACTGCTGACCCGTTTCGATTCCTTGGCCAGATACGACATGGTTTTGGAGGAAATTTCCGCGTTGGGATTCAAGAGCAGCGATCGGATGACACTCTCCTCCCCGGCCTCGACCAGCGCATCGGAAACAGTCTCGCCCAGCGCCGGACGTTTGGTGATCGCCATCTGGTGCTCGACCGTGCGGCTTCGGATGATCTCGATCAGGTCTTCGTCAAATAGGACCGGGCTCAGGCTCAAGATCGGAAACGCCACGTCGATCTCGTCATTGGCCAGCAGGATCGCCAGATCGCGGGGGACATCGGCTTCCGCCGCCAGTTGATCGGCGACCGACCGGCGCAGCGACATTTCCACATCACGCATGAGCTGATGCAGAATCTCGTACATCAGCCGGCGTTCTTTTTTGGTCAATGCGGGGAAGTGATCCAGGAACACGCCGGAGATTTCCCGGCCGAAGGTCTTCCGCCCGTCCGGAGATCGATCACGCGCCAGCTTGTAGAGATAGAGGCTTTCTACCGCACCCATTTCCCTGCTCCCTCGGGGAAGAGTAGAGATTTCGCCGCTATTTGGGTATGTCGGAATAGCCGTATGCGATTTTGCCGGGGTATAATGCCATCTGAACAGAACTTTCCCGCCATCTGGAGGCTGACCATGACCAAATTCTTCAACCCCGATACGATCTTCCCGCCCCAGGCGGCCTATACCCACGGCGTCATCGTGCCGGAGGGAACGGAACTGCTGTTCATCGCCGGACAGCTTGGCGTGATGCCGGACGGCACGGTGGCCGACGGCATCGACGCGCAAGCCGAATGGGCGTTTAAGAACATGCGCGCCATCCTGGAAGACGCCGGCATGGGACCGGAGAATCTGGTCAAGCTGCTCGTCTGCGTGACCGAACAGGAATTCCGGGGACCGGTCATGGCGGCGCGGGAGAAAATCCTCGACGGCGTTAAACCGGCCAGCACGCTGTTGGTGGTGAAAGGCCTCGCCCAGCCGCAGTTTCTGTTCGAGGTCGAGGGCGTCGCCGCCAAATCATGAGTCGAAATAGACTACTGCGTAATTTGGGCCTTCTCTTGCTGGCCTATCTGGTCATCGCCGCCGCCGTCGGCGGCTATTTCGTGCTGGAAGGCCGGTTTATCGCAAAGACGGATCCGTTTAACCCGGAGTTGGTCGCCTTGTGTGGCTCAGTCTACAAACAACAC
>JAYQGD010000718.1:0-1617 GCA_038140415.1 Rhodospirillaceae bacterium | reverse complement strand
ACTCCGGCATCAACCGGCCCGAGGTGGAGCCCTTGGAGCCGAAGGTGAAAGTCTTGCCGGCGATATCCTTGGAGAGGTCGGAGGATTTCGTCAGGCCGGTGCTCACATGGGCGATGAAATAGCTTTGGAAGTTGGGGTCCTCAAAGCCTTGGGCGATGGCCTGAGAGCCTTTGACTAGATTGCGGGCGCGGACGCCGGACAAGCCGCCGAACCAGGCGAGCTGAACTTGGTTATTGCGGAACGCAGTCACGGCCGCTGAATAAGACTTAACCGGGATGTATTTAACGTCGGTGCCCAGTTCTTTCGATAGGTAGGTGGCGATCTTGGTAAACCGCGCTTTCAGTTTGGTTTCGTCCTGATCAGGGATCGCCGTAAAGACGAACGTTTCCGCCATCACCGCCGTGGAAAAGACGATGAGCATGAACGCAGAGGCTGAAACGCTCTTGAACAGTGTTTTCAACATTGTAGAGATCCATGGTTAGAGAATTATGGGGACCGAAGAATAACAGGTGAGGGCCTCAGGTAAACCACAATGGCCCTAATAGGCCCGTCAATTGCGGCAAATCACGAAGAGTTTAGCGGATCGCTTGATTTACTCAGTATACGGAGTATATTTGAAGAAGCTCAACACGAGGCCGCCGGAATAGCTGATTGCGAATCCTTATCCAGGGTCTAAAATCCCGGCAGTGGAGGAAAAAATCACTATGAGCGACTTTCAAATGGATCCCGATTGGCTGGAGTTTCACCCCAATCCGTCCAAACCAAAATATGTCCCGCCGGCGGGCGCGGTGGACAGCCACTGCCATGTGTTCGGGCCGGGCGACATCTTCCCCTATTCGCCCGAACGGAAATACACCCCGTGCGATGCGCCGAAGGAAAAGCTGTTTGAACTCCGCGATTATCTGGGCCTGAGCCGCAACGTGATCGTGCAGGCGACCTGCCACGGTGACGATAACCGGGCGCTGGTCGACGCGATGAATGCGTCGAACGGCATGGCCCGCGGCGTCGCCACGGTGAAGGAAAGCATCACCGACGAAGGCTTGCAGGAGCTGCATGAAGCCGGTGTGCGCGGGGTGCGCTTCAACTTCGTGAAGCGGCTGGTGGACTCATTACCTCGCGAGCCGCTGAAAAACATCGCCGAACGGATCAAGCCCCTGGGCTGGCATGTCGTGATTTACTTCGAAGCCCCCGAACTGCCGGAACTTTATGACTTCTTTACCTCCCTGCCGACGACGGTGGTGGTGGACCATATGGGCCGCCCGGATGTCACCAAACCGGTGGACGGGCCGGAGTTCGAGCTGTTCATCAAGTTGCTCCGGGAAAACGAGAATTTCTGGTCCAAGGTGACCTGCCCGGAGCGGCTGACCAAGGCGGGACCGCCCTATGACGACGTGGTCGCGTTCAGCAGCCGGCTGGTGGAGGAATTCCCCGACCGGACCATCTGGGGCACCGACTGGCCGCACCCGAACATGAAATCCCACATGCCGGACGATGGCGTGCTGGTGGACTATATTCCGCGGATCGCGCCGGATGCGGCGCAACAGCAGCGGCTGCTGGTGGACAATCCCATGCGGCTCTACTGGGACGATTAAGGAGGACGCAATGGCGCTTGAAAAA
>JAYQGD010000717.1:0-1623 GCA_038140415.1 Rhodospirillaceae bacterium | reverse complement strand
TAAAGCCGCCAATCTGCTGGCGCTGAGCAACACCATGCCCGGCAATGTCTTAGGGCTGTGCGGCATCACCCTGCCGGCGGGCAAGGATTCATCCGGCATGCCGGTGGGCCTGCAGCTCATCGCAAAGCCGAACGACGAGGAACGGCTCATCGCTGTGGCGCAGGCAATCGAAAATGTCATTGGGTCCGCCGTCGACCGGCTGGGCCGCCCGCCCCTTGGTGGATCCTAGTGGGCGGCGCATAGAAAAGGAGAAGGATTTATGAGAGTTCCGGTGAACGGCATCTCCCTGTACTACGAAATCGACGGCACGGAAGGAAAGCCCTGGCTAACGTTTTCCAACAGCCTGTGCGCCACGGTGCGCATGTGGGACGAACAGGTCGAGGTGCTGAAAGACGATTTCCGTATCCTTCGCTATGACACGCGGGGCCACGGCCGGACCGAGCCCGCCGCCGGCAAGTATTCCCTGCCCCAATTGGCGGAGGATTTGCTGGACCTGTGGGATGCGTTGAAGATCGAGAAATCGCATTTTGTCGGCCTGTCTCTCGGCGGTTTTACGGCGTGGCCTCTGGCGGCCAAGGCGCCGGACCGGCTGTTGAGCCTGGCCATCTGTGATTCCCGCGCCGACTGCCCGGACGCCTACCAGGAGTTTTGGAGCGGCCGGATCGAACTGGTCACCAACGAGGGCATGGAAGCCATCGTTCAGCCGACGGCGGAGCGCTGGTTCACCGAAGACGCGCTGAAAAATCAGCCGGACACGATCGAAGAGGTCAAAGGCATGATCCGGGACACGTCCGCCAACGGCTATATCGGCTGCGCTCACGCGATCCTGGGGTTGGATTATCTGGAAACCCTGAAGGACATCTCTGTCCCCACCATCTTTATTGTCGGCTCGCAGGATCACGCCACGCCGCCGGAGGCCTCAAAGGACATGCAGTCTCGCATTGCCGGCAGCCAGTATGTGGAGATTGATCCCGGCTCACACTTGTCGAACATGGAAAACCCGGCGGACTTTAATAAGGCGCTGACCGGTTTTTTGACCGGCCTCTAATTACTAATTCTGGAAGGACTTAAGAACATGAGCAAACTCGTCGGCGTCGTTGGCCTCGGAATCATGGGCGGTTCATTCGCCCGCAACATGCTGAAGGACGGGGTCTCCGTTATCGGCTTTGACATTCTGGACGACAATGTGAAAGCCATCGTCGATGCGGGTGGTCAGGCCGGTGCCTCGCCCAAGGACGTGGCGGAAAAGGCGGACGTGGTGATCACGTCGCTGCCCTCGGTCAAAGCCTTCGAGGCGGTGATCTCCGGCGAAGACGGGATCAAGGCCGCCGGCAAGAAGGGCCTGATCGTCATCGAATGCTCCACCTTTCCCATCGCCGACAAGCAGGCGGCCCATGATGCGCTGGCCGAGGTGGGAACCATAACCCTCGACTGCCCGATCAGCGGCACCGGCTCCCAAGCCGCCAAGAAGGACCTATCGGTCTATGTGAGCGGCGATGAAGCCGCCGCCAAGGAGGTGCAGTTCGTGTTCGACGCCTTTGCCCGCTCCACCTTTTATGTGGGCGAGTTCGGCAACGGCAGCAAAATGAAGTTCGTCGCCAACCACCTGGTTCATATCCACAA
>JAYQGD010000716.1:0-1623 GCA_038140415.1 Rhodospirillaceae bacterium | reverse complement strand
GAACTACCTCGGCGACGACGAGGGGCTGTTGTAGGCCTACCCCTCACCCACCCATCTCAGCACCGGGTTGCGGGCGGCGGAGGTTTCATCCAGACGCCGGCGCGGCGTCAACTTCGGCGCTTCCTTGAACATTTCCGCCTCGCCCGCCTTGGCCCGTTCGGCCAGTGAGCGCACCATATCCGCATACTGATCCAGCGCCGCTTTGCTTTCCGTCTCCGTCGGTTCCATCAACAGCGCGCCGTGCACCACCAGTGGGAAGTACATGGTCATCGGATGGAAGCCTTCGTCGATCATGGCCTTGGCGAAATCCAGGGTGGTGACATCGGTGTCTTTCAGGAAACGGTCGTCGAACAGCACTTCGTGCATGCAGGGCCCGTCGAAGGACACGCTGAGCAGGTCTTCGAGACGGCTCATCAGGTAATTGGCGTTGAGCACGGCATCCGATGAGGCCTGACGCAGTCCGTCCGATCCCATGCTCAGCATGTAGGACAGCGCGCGGACGAACACCCCGAATTGGCCATGGAAGCCCTTCATCCGGCCATAGGGTTTATTCTCCGAGTCGCCGATATGCTCGACCAGCCGGAACCCGTCCCCGTCCCGCACCACGTAGGGCACCGGCGCAAATGGGGCGAGGGCCTCGGACAGCACGACCGGCCCGCTGCCCGGACCGCCGCCGCCATGGGGCGTTGAGAAAGTCTTGTGCAGATTGAGGTGCATGCTGTCGATGCCGAGATCGCCCGGCCGCACCCGCCCGACAATGGCGTTAAAGTTGGCCCCGTCGCAATAAACGAACCCGCCGGCGTCGTGCACCGCATCGGCGATGCGGACGATGTCGTTTTCAAACAGGCCGCAGGTGTTGGGGTTGGTGATCATGATACCGGCGACCTTGTCGTCCAGCCGGTCGATCATTGCCGAGACATCCACCCGGCCCCGGTCATTGGCGGGAATGGCCTCGACCTTATAGCCGCACAGATGCGCGCTGGCCGGGTTGGTGCCATGGGCGCTTTCCGGGACCAGGACCCGTTCCCGGGCATCGCCCCGGTCTTCCAACGCCGCCCGGATCGTCATCAATCCGCACAGTTCTCCGTGCGCGCCGGCGGCGGGCGACAGCGCGATCCCCGGCATGCCCGTCAACGTGGTTAGCCATTCGGCGCAAAGGTCCATGAGTTCCAGCGCACCTTGAACGGTGCTTTGCGGCTGCAGCGGGTGCAGGTCGGCGAGACCCGCGTGCCGGGCCATCTTCTCGTTGAGCCTGGGGTTGTGCTTCATCGTGCAGGAGCCCAACGGATACAGTCCCGCATCAATGGCGTAATTCTTCTGGCTGATACGCAGATAGTGGCGGACGACCTCCGGCTCAGTCAGGCCGGGCAAGCCGATGGGTTCGGTCCGTTCGGCTTCTCCCAGCCGGCTTTTGACAGCGGGGGGCTCAGGCAGGTCGACGGCGCTTTGGCCCGGCGAATCCAGCTCGAAGATCAATGGCTCTTCGATACGGAGTCCCTGGTTGCCGGTAAAGGTCTCGCTCATGCCAGCGCCTCCGAGAGGGCGGCAACAAGCGCGTCCATGTCTTCTTCGCGGGTGAGTTCGGTCGCGGTCACCAGACACAGGTTCTCGACAGCTGCGTCG
>JAYQGD010000715.1:0-1626 GCA_038140415.1 Rhodospirillaceae bacterium | reverse complement strand
CTCCTGATGGACGGCTCGGCGGAAATTTCGCCGTCCACGCGGGAGAGTTTGGAAGAAGCTGCTCTCGACGGGTCTTTGTTCTTGCCCGTTGTGGCGGTCTGGGAATTAGCGTCGTGGGAGAAATCGGGCCAGATTGTGCTGAGCATGCCCTGCGCCGAATGGGTCAACCGAGCGCTGATCGCGCCGGGACTTTCGGTTGCCGAATTCTCGCCTCAGATTGCTGTCGAAGGGGCGAACTTACCGGGGGATTTTCATCGCGATCCCATAGACCGGATCATCGTCGCCACGGCGAGACAGGTTAACGGCCAGGTCGCCACGCGTGACCGGCGGATTCTCGATTACGGGACCGCCGGTCACGTTCGTGTCCTGCCGGCTTAGTCTTCGAGAACCAGCCGGCGTATCCAACGAACCGCCCCTTCAAAATCCCGGGATTGAACCACACCGGACGCGCTCGCCGCGCCTGCCGGCATCAAACTGTCTCCGAGACCGAAATTCTCCACCAGCAATCCATCGGGCGCGCGGAAATGATCCTGCACCTTTTCCAACGGCGCATCGAAAGCGGCATGCAGTTTGATCATGCGGGCCGCATAGTCCTGCCGGTCCAGGGTGTAGCTCGCCACCGGTTTGCCCTGCCCGTGCATGAAGCCCATCTCGTAAGCGGTAGCACCATCCAGGCCAGGCCCACGAAACGGGCTGACATTGGCGATCAAGCCATCGCAGCCCTTCATCAACTCAAGACAATCGGCATAGACGGCGCGAGCGCGCTCCGCCGTACCGTCAAAGGGCCGTCCGTCGGGCAGGTCAAAAGGAGACACACCTTCCAGCCCGTAGCGGTCGCAGACTTCCTTTTTGTTCTCCGCGATATCCCAGCCGTCCGGGTGAAACAGGTCCGGACCGGAGAGATATATTCGGGGCGTGTTGGGCATACTGATCCTCCGCGTTACCGGCCGCACCTTGCATTGCGAACGGCGGGGAATTGGGCGCGATTGCGGGCGAAATAACAGGCGTTAACGTCATCGGGCCGGTTACCGATGGCGCGGCAGATGGTTTGCCGGTCGGCCTCCTCCAGCGTCACGGCGTTAATCTTCCCCTGGCTATTGAACGAAAACTCCAGCTCCCAGATGGAACTCAAGCCTGCCAACTGTGCCAGGGTCGCCCGACGGCCGGCCCCGCCGTCGCGGGTGGAGTAGCAGCCGAACCGGGTCACCGGCAGGGCCAGAATTTGTTCGGACGCCAGTTCCTTACCCGCGCCAGGAAGAAGCCGTTCCTGGTCATCACCCACAACCCCATCCCCAAAAAGCCAGATATTGGCCTTGTCGGAGAGGGACACCCGCTCGGCCAGCATGGTTTGTAGATCCGTTAATTTCGTTTCCGGTTTATTGCTGCGCAGAACCCGCGCCAGGGTATTCAACCGGTCATTCATGACGGTGGCGGCCAACGGTTTGATGTTCCGCGGCTCCGGCCCGGTTAAGGACAGCCCCAGCCGCTGGAACGCAGCAGCCATGGCCGGTGACAGGCAATTATTGCTGTAATTCGTGCCGGGCGCCAGGAGTGCATGGTCCCGGAGCAGCGAGGCAAAAACCAGAGCCGTATCGTAAAGATGAAAGCCATAGTCTTCGTTTAACG
>JAYQGD010000714.1:0-1626 GCA_038140415.1 Rhodospirillaceae bacterium | reverse complement strand
TCTCGGAAGGCATTCGCCGCACCTACGCCACCGACAATCTGCGCTACAGCCAGCTTGCGCCGCTGGACATGTACAATGAGAAAAACACCGGCGATAACCTGCCGGCCCAGATCGAGCTCTATGCCGACAAGGGCGACGCCTACAAGTTCATGTTCGTCGCCAAGGGCGGCGGCTCCGCCAATAAAACGTTCCTCTATCAGCAGACCAAGGCGTTGCTGAACCCGGAGTCCCTGATGAACTTCCTGGACAAGGAAATCCGGAGCCTCGGCACCGCGGCCTGCCCGCCCTATCACCTGGCCGTGGTTATCGGCGGCACGTCGGCCGAGTTCAATCTGAAGATAGTCAAGCTGGCTTCCACCCACTATCTCGACAATCTGCCGACCCAGGGCAACGAGTACGGCCAGGCCTTTCGCGATGTGGAACTGGAAGCCCAAATCCACAAACTGACCCAGAATCTCGGCATCGGCGCCCAGTTCGGCGGCAAATATTTCTGCCACGATGTGCGGGTGATCCGCCTGCCCCGCCACGGCGCGTCCTGCCCGGTGGGCATCGGCGTATCCTGCTCGGCCGACCGGCAAATCCTGGCCAAGATCACCAAGGACGGGCTGTTCCTGGAGAAGTTGGAAACCAACCCGGCCCGCTTCCTGCCCGAAGTCACCCACGAGCATCTGGACGGGGACGTGGTCAGCATCGATCTCAACAAACCGATGGAAGAAGTTCGGGCGGAACTCTCTAAATATCCGATCCGCACCCGGCTTTCCCTCAGCGGCTCCATGATCGTCGCCCGGGACATCGCGCACGCCAAACTGAAAGACCGGATCGACGCCGGCGAAGGCCTGCCCGACTACGTGAAACAAAAAGCCGTCTATTACGCCGGCCCGGCCAAGACCCCGGAAGGCTTTGCCTCGGGCTCCTTCGGGCCGACCACCGCAGGCCGCATGGATTCATATGTTGATCTGCTGCAGGAAAACGGCGGCTCCATGGTCATGCTGGCCAAGGGCAACCGCTCCCAAGCGGTGACCGACGCCTGCAAGAAACACGGCGGGTTCTATCTCGGCTCCATCGGCGGGCCGGCGGCGCGCCTCGCCCAGGACTGCATCAAGAAGGTCGAGGTGCTGGAATACCCGGAACTCGGCATGGAAGCCATCTGGAACATCGAGGTAGTCGACTTCCCGGCGTTTATCGTGGTCGACGACAAGGGAAACGACTTCTTCGCCGAGTTCCGCGCGCCTATTCATAACGGGTAGGCATGCCCCCGCCCTATAAAATCACCGGGCCGAAGACGGCCAAGATGACCTACGCCTTTGCCCATGGGGCGGGCGTCGGCATGGACTCGGACTTTATGGATTACTTCGCCGAGGCGCTGGGCAAGGCCGGCATTCGTGTCGTCCGGTTCGAATTCCCCTACATGCAGAAGCGCCGGGACGACGGCAAAAAACGCCCGCCGGACCGCGCGCCGGTTCTGATGGAGACCTGGGGCGAAGTGATCGACGATCTGGGCCGGGAGAACCTCGTTATCGGCGGCAAGAGCATGGGCGGGCGGATCGCCAGCATGATCGCCGCCGAGCGGGAGGCCGAGGGCGCGCCAGTGGCAGGCTGTGTATTTCTGGGCTATCCGTTCCACGC
>JAYQGD010000713.1:0-1632 GCA_038140415.1 Rhodospirillaceae bacterium | reverse complement strand
CCGAGGGATTGAGCAATATACGCCCGGACTTTTTCATCGGCGATCAATTCCTCCGCGCCTGCATCGGGCCCCAGTCCGGAAAGCCGCCGACAGCCGTTCAAATCCGGCCAAGCCAGGGCCCCCAGAAATTCCTCATCCGGCGCGCAGATCACCATGTCTTGAATGGCCGGCGCGGCAGCGGCAATAGCGTCTGTGCGGAGCGTGCCGACACTGACCCAGGTGCCCGACGACAGTTTGAAGTTCTCCGAAATGCGCCCGTCGAACAGCATGCCTTTTTCCGGATCGTCGGGATCGATGAGAATCATGGAGTCGCCGAAACAATAGAACCCCTCTTCGTCATGGCTATCGGCTGTCAGCTCCGGTTCCTTGTAATAGCCGGGCGACATAAACACGCCCTTGCCGCGGATTTCCATCTTGTCGCCGACCGGGGCCAGCTTGACTTCGCAGCCCGGCACTGGAATGCCGATATTGCCGACGCCGCTTTCAGGCCAATGCACGAAGGTCAGGGTCGGTGATGACTCGGTCGTGCCGAACCCCGACGCCATGACAATCCGCTGCCCGGTCGCCTGATAGGCCACCTTTTCATAGCGATCCCACAAGTCCTGAGTCAGCGCCGCGCCCGCGTACCAGGTGAAGACCAAGTCCTTGAAGAAATGCTCTCGAAACGCCTTGTCCTGTTCCAGGTGCGGTAAGAGCTGGCCAAAGCCCGTCGGCACGTTGAAATAGATCGACGGCGAGATATCCCGGAGGTTCTCCAGCGTCTGATCAAACAGACCCGGCACCGGCTTACCGGCATCCAGGTAATAGGACCCGCCGTTAAACAGCACCGCGTTGAAAATCATATTGCCCGCCGCCGTGTGGTTCCACGGCAGCCACTCGACAAAGGTCGGCGGATAGTCCTTGAGGAACTGCAATACCTGCAGGCTCGCCTGCTGGTTGGAGCACAGCATCTCGTGGGTATTGATGACGCCTTTCGGCGTGCCCGTGGAGCCCGAGGTAAACAGATACTTGGCGGTGTCGCTCCCTTTGACCGCGTCGAAGGCTGTGTCTACCGCCCCCGTCGGTGTCGTCGCCGCCAGCTCATCAAAGCCCGAGACCTTGAAGCCAGCCGGCGGATTGCGGGTCACCGCTACCTCGAACGAGCCGTCGTCAATGGCCTTCAGCGCTTTTTCGAACTTGGCGCCGTCTTCCACATAAATCAGGCCGGGTTTGAGAAGATCGAAGATCGGCTTGAGGATGGAGAAATCCTGGCTCGCCAGGGAATAAGACGGCGAGATCGGTGCGACGGGGATTCCCGCCTGCATCGTCGCCAGCGCCAGCAGCCCGAAATTGACGGAGTTCTCGGACAGGATCATCAACGGCCGGTCCGGTCCCAGCCCTTTATCCAGCAGCGCCTGCGACAGGGCGTCGCACATCCGCCGGGTCTCGGCATAGGTCACCCGCCGCCAATCGCCGGCCCCGTCTCGCTCCGCAAGGAAAACCGTGTCCGACCGTTCACCGGCCCAGCGCCGCACCCATTCCCCGATCTGGCGATCATAAGACCCGAGAGGATCGTTGGAGGTCAGGATGACGCTGCCGTCGGTCCGCCGCTCAACATTCAACGACGGCGTCGCCAGCGGGCACGGCCGGAAC
>JAYQGD010000712.1:0-1633 GCA_038140415.1 Rhodospirillaceae bacterium | reverse complement strand
GAATCCCGCGCTAAGGGTCCGCCACAATTTGATTTATAGGGTTGGTTTCCGATATGTTCGTGCTATCTTCCGGCCTCATTGGGGACTTTGTGCCGCATCCCGGCCGGTGCCGATAACAAAACTATGTAATTCAATAATCTATCACCTTCTTAGGGAGAGTATTATGTCGAAGAAAATCCTTCTCGCCTTGGGTGCGAGCGCTCTGGCCATTACGGCCGTCAGCGTCTCTCAGCCCGTGTCCGCCGAAACCACGTTGCGCGCGGCCAGCTGTTTCCCGGTCGGCAGCCCGCCGTCCCGTCCGTTTGAGCAATTGGTCAAGGACGTCAACGCGGCCGGCAAAGGCGTGGTCAAAATCGATCTGGTCGGCGGCGCGCCGGCCATCGGTAACTTCCTGACCATCACCCAGAAAATGTCCCGCGGCGCCTATGACCTGGTCGGCTGCACCGAGGCCTATATCGGCAACGTCCTGCCGGAAGCACCGGTCCTGCGTCTGACCCCGAAATCCATGGCCGAGCTGCGCAGCAACGGCGGCATGGACTACATTTCCAAGCTGCTGGCCGAGAAGAACATTTATTATCTCGCCCGCCACTGGGACTTTGGCCAGTTCCACCTGTGGCTGTCCAAGAAGATCGACAAGCCGGACCTGACCGGTCTGAACCTGCGGGTGGCCCCGGTTTACACCGCGTTCTTCAAGTCCCTGGGCGCCACGGTGCAAAACGCGCCGCTGCCGAAGATCTACACGCTGATGGAAAACAACACGGTGCAGGGTTATGGCTGGCCGGGCGCCGGCTGGGTGCCGCCGTGGGCCAAGGTAACCAAGTACCGGGTCGATCCGGGCTTCTACACCGCCCCGCTGCACACGCTGTTCAACCTGAAGAAATGGGAATCCCTGGATGACAAGTCCCGGGCCATTCTGACCAGCATCAGCGCCGAAGCTGAAAAAAGCGCCGAACCCGGCAACGCCAAGCTGAAAGCGATCCGGGCCAAGGAAGATGCGTTCCGCGCCAAGGCCGGCATGGAAGTCATCACCTTCACCGGCGCCGACCGCAAGAAGTGGCTGGACGCCGCTTACGGCGCGGCCTGGCAGGAAGTCTTCGATCGCAGCCCGAAACACGGCAAAGCGCTCGAAAAGCTGTTCCGTTAAGAAACGGCTCTGATCAATTGACGCGGAAGCAGGGACAAACCCGGTTTCCGCGTCAATTTTTTTCGCCTAAAGTTCAGGCAGGGATATGAAAGCGCAACTGGACAGGTTTGAGACCGGCTTTATTTTGCTGGCGCGGTTTTTCGCCGCCCTGGTGGCGATCTCCATCGGCCTGATCGCCGTGCTGATCCCGTTCAACCTGTTTATCGTGAAAGCCGGTATCGGCAGTATTTGGTGGCTCAACGAGGGCATCGAATACACTCTCTATTTCGGGGTGTTCACCGGCGCCACCTGGGTCCTGCAGCAAGGCGCGCACGTGCGGGTCGACGTCATGACCACGGAGCTGCCGGAAGAGACGGCGCGCAAGCTTGATATCCTGATCAATATTTTCGGCGTGGCGCTATGCATCCTGCTGTGTGTCTACGGCATCCGCGCCGGCTGGATCGAATATCTCGACCAGACCCTGCCGGACAAGGACGTCCGCATCCCCAA
>JAYQGD010000711.1:0-1637 GCA_038140415.1 Rhodospirillaceae bacterium | reverse complement strand
GACAGGATCGCCGACATGAAGTTGCGCTGCCAGCCTTCGTCGATCTTATTACGCTTCTTCACTTGGATGATCGCTCCACCCCAGTCCGTCATGCAGTAGGGGATCACCACGTCTTGAACAATACCTGGCTGCATCCGTTCGCAGAGATTGAACATCGCCGCCTCGCGGATCGTAGTGTCAATGTTATGTTCGTCCAGCGTATGAACGGCAAGCGGAAAGATAATGGGTTTCGATTCTGGCTTTCTCATGGTGACGGCTGTGCAGTGGAACGTCGGCGCCTTGTACGACTTGCCCATGTAGCCCGCCCATTCAGGGTGGAAGTGGAAACGGCCCTGAACCCCGGCTTCCTCCGCTTCTGCGGTTTCATAGCGACGGTCGCGCGGATTGACGTAGCCTTCAAGTACCACTTCGCAATCGGCAACGGCATAGGCGTCGACCGTGCGCGCCTTGACCATGCGTACGGGCGTGCCCTGAATGGCACCGGCGATACCTATCTCGTCGCAGCCTTGTGGCAGGATCACGTAGTCGAAACCGGCACCTGCCATCAGCGTGCAGGACGGCGGCAGGCCGAAGCACATCGTGATCGGCACTGGCTCGTCATCCTTGTAGTGCTTGGACACCACTTGCCACATGTGCGAGCCGGGAGAAATCTGGAACGTGCCAACATTGCCCCATCGGAAGTTCATCCGGTTGTAGCCGAGGTCTGTGCCACCGTCGAAATACTTGCCGGCAACAACGCGATTGCCGGAGCCGACCGTCAGTTCCGGTTCATACTCAGTGTGCCGGATGGGAATGATGTAGTCGTTTACATTCACCGGATCTTCTATCACGACCTCCTGGCACGGCGCTTCGTCCTGGCCAATTTCGACCGGCGGCAGCGGGTGGTCCAGCGCATAGGAGAGTTTGCGGGTGCGATCTACATCATCGGTCCAGCCAAACATCTTGTTGATAACATTCATGTCACCGAACAGGTTGGTGACCGCTCGATGATTGGGCTTGCCAACGACGTTGTTGAATAGGATCGGGCAACTGCCGTCCATGTTCTTCTGGATCGCCGTCAGCTCAATATCGGGATCGACCGGATGATCGGTCTCCATCAGGTCGCCCTCGGCCTTCAGCCATTCGAGCGTCCCTCGGAGGTCCGTAATCAGTTCCGACGCCATGCCCGGCATCTTGATTTCTGCTGCACACATATGTTTTCTCCTTTTCCCGTTTCCGATCCCGCGTTTGTCGGCGGGGAAACGACTGAAGTGCCGCGTCAATCTGCGGCAAAAAAATTGCCCACCGGGTTGTGCCGCCCGGAGAGCTTCTGATGTGCTTGTATTAAAGGGACAACACGTCGCCATCCCGCGGCCGCATTCTACCGCAAATTCCGGATCAAGCCTCCGCGCACGGGAGAATTTGTCATCCCCTTTGCGCACCGAAAGTCAGTAGTTTTGTACCGCTATATTACATAGATATGCAAGTGATCCGGGACCACGATCAGTCGTTTTCCGCGGGGCGGGCCGCCATCATGCGGACAGCACGGTATTCGATCACCTTGTCGCCCTTCTGATTCATCACGTTGTTCATTGTGGTGACTATCCCGCGATTGCCCTTGCTGGTGGGGCGAACCGCCGTGACCTCCACTTCGGCAT
>JAYQGD010000710.1:0-1638 GCA_038140415.1 Rhodospirillaceae bacterium | reverse complement strand
CGACAAACGCCGGTCGGAATGGACCGCGCCCAAATACCCGGCAAGCCGCGGCTACACGGCGCTCTACGCCAAACACGTCACCCAGGCCCATGAAGGCTGCGACTTTGATTTTCTGCATGCCGGCGAGGAAACGCCGGAACCGCTTATATTCTGATTATAAAAAACCAAACAGGGAGAGAGAGATGCCTACCAGCACTGACGTTCAATACACCACCCGCGACGGCGAGAACTTTAACGGCCGGATCATTACGCCCGACGGAGACGGCCCCTTCCCCGGCCTGCTGGTCATCACCGCCATCTTCGGCGACGACCAGGAGATGCAGGAACTGACCAACGCCTGGGCCGAAGACGGTTTCGTCGTCTCGGTGCCGGATATTTTCTGGCGGGTGCTGCCGGGCCCGGTCGCGGACTTCGAAACCGCCATCGGCCGGATGAATGATTTCGACTTCGATCAAGGCATGAAAGACGTCGAAGATCTGATCGGTGATCTGAAAGGCCGGGCCGAATGCAACGGCAAAGTCGGCATGCTCGGCTTCTGTTTCGGCGGCCGTTATGTGCATGTCAGCGCCGCGCGCCTGGGCATTGACGCGGGCGCTGCCTTCCACGGCACGACCATCGGCCAGCACCTGGACGAGACCAGCAAGATTTCCTGCCCCATGAGCCTGCACTTCGGCAGCGAGGACCCGGCCGTCCCGATGGAGGAAGTCACCGCCATCCAGGAATCATACGCCGGAATGGGCAACGCCGAGATCGTGGTGCACAACGGCGCGGCGCACAATTTCTCCATGCCCAACAAGCCGGGCTATAACGCGGATGTGGCCAAGGCGTCCCGAGTGGCGGCGCTTACATGCTTCCAGTCGATGTAGTCTGATTATTGGTTAGACCGGATCCGGGGCGGCGTCGGCCTGGCGCTTGTCCCGGCCTTCCCGGTAGGTCAGATAGGTCGCGCCCGCGAAAATAAGCGCGCCGCCGGCGAAGGTCCAAACCGTCGGCACCTGAGAAAAGAAGATAAATCCGAACAGGCTGGCCCAGATCAGCTTGGCAAAGTCGAACGGCATGACCAATGTCGCGTCCGCGCTCCGCATGCCTTGGGCGAACATCAATTGCCCGATGGTGCCAGCTCCCGCCAGCGCCGCCAGCCAGATATAGTCCTCCGGTTTCGGCCACACCCAGTCATAGAGCGCCGGCGGCAACGTAAAGATCGTCAGAAACAGCACCCCGTAAAAGGTGATCGTCAGGGAAGAATTGTTGCCGGTCAGGTGCTTGATCACAATTACCGCAAAGGCCCAGGTGATGGCCGAGGTCAGCGCGAATATGGCGCCGACATGCACGATCTCGACGCCCGGCCGGATAATGATCAGCGCGCCGGAAAAGCCGATCACCAAGCTCAGTGTCCGGCGCATGCCCATCCGCTCTTTCAGGATCAGCACGGCCAAAAGGGACACGAACAACGGCACGGTGAAATTCAGAGCCGCAACCTCAGCCAAGGGGATCATGGTGATCGCCAGAAAGTAAGTTATCATGGCGCCCGCGTTGAACACCCCACGCAAAGCCATAAATCCCAGATTATCGGTCTTCAGAAGCGAAGGGCCGTATTTGAACAGCGTCGGCAACAATATCAAAAGGCCGATAAAGTTC
>JAYQGD010000709.1:0-1638 GCA_038140415.1 Rhodospirillaceae bacterium | reverse complement strand
TCTCTTTGACATCCAGCGGTATCTTGCCGACCGCCTGCGCCGCATCGGAATGCAGAAAGACATTGTGCTCTTTGCAGATCGCGCCGATCTCCGCCATGGGCTGGATGGTGCCGATCTCGTTCTGCACGGTCATGATGGAGACCAGGAGCGTCTGATCGGTGATCGCGTCCCGCAGTTTATCGAGGTCAAGCAGCCCGTCAGGCTCCACCGGCAGGTAGGTGACCTTGAAGCCTTCGCTTTCCAACTGGAAGCAGGAGTCCAGTACGCACATGTGTTCGGTGGTGCAGGTGATGATGTGGTTCTTCTTTTCACCGTAGAACCGGGCGACGCCCTTGATGGCCAGATTGTTGGCCTCGGTTGCGCCGGAAGTAAAAATGATCTCGTCCGTTTCCGCGCCGATCATGATCGCGATCTGCTCACGGGCCATTTCCACCGCCTCAGCCGCTTCCCAGCCGAAGGTGTGGCTGCCGGAATGGGGATTGCCGAAGACTTCGTTGAAGTACGGCATCATGGCATCGCGCACGCGCGGGTCCACCGGCGTGGTCGCGTGGTTATCCAGATACAGGGGCTGTCGGCGGCGCTCGGTCATGCGGCGGAGGCCTCCAATTCCTGCTTGCGGGTACGCCGGTACAGATCGCCCCAAGCATTGAGGAACGCGTCCACGTCGGCCTCGGCCGATGCCCAGCCGAGGCTTACACGAATAGCGGTGTTGGCTTCCTCATCGGAAAGCCTCATGGCGGAGAGCACATGAGACGTGGTCACCTTGCCGGACGAGCAGGCGGAGCCGGCGCTCACCATCACGCCGGCCAAATCCAGCGACATGATCTGGCTTTCGGCGCTGACGCCAGGCATGATCAGACACGTGGTGTTTGCGAGCCGGGGCGCATCCGCACCCAACACCCGGGCGTCCGGTGCAATCGTCTTGATTTCGGTTTCGAGCGTATCGCGCAGGTCGGCGATCCGGTCCGTCTGATCCAATTCGGTCAGCGCCAGCTCAGCGGCGACACCGAACCCGGCGATCCCCGCCACGTTTTCCGTGCCTGCCCGGCTGGACCGTTCCTGACCGCCGCCTTTCACGAGCGGCTGAAGGTCCATACCGTCACGGATGATCAGCGCGCCGACGCCTTGCGGGCCGCCCAGCTTATGCGCCGACAAGGTCACCAGATCGGCGCCCATTGCGTCGCGAGATATATCGATCTTGCCTGCGGCCTGAACCGCGTCTACGTGCAACCGCGCGCCATGATCATGCACCAGCGCAGCCACCTCGGCGATCGGCTGCAGCACACCGGTTTCATTGTTGGCCGCCATCACGGAGACGAGGGCTGTCCCACCAGTCTCGGATAAAAAGTTTTCGAGCTCGGCGAGGTTCAATCGGCCGTCGGCATCGACGCCGAGACGCCTTGCCGTCGGCGCGGCCTGCAGCACGGAGTCATGTTCCACCGCCGAGACGGCACTATGATCCGCTGTCACACCCGTGAGGGCCAGATTGTTCGCCTCCGTGCCGCTGCCGGTGAAGATCACCTCGGCAGGACGGACGCCCACCAGGGCCGCCACCTTTTCACGGGCTTCCTCGACCACGCGCCGCGCGTCCCGTCCCCGTGAATGGACGGAAGACGCATTGCCGCCGAGCGCGAGCGC
>JAYQGD010000708.1:0-1640 GCA_038140415.1 Rhodospirillaceae bacterium | reverse complement strand
CTACTAAGGTCCTATAAGCTTCAGAAACGCGCCGCCCGTGTGGGCTTCGACTGGCCCGATCCGCAAAGCGCTGTCAAAAAGCTGGAAGAAGAAATGGGCGAGCTCAGCGAAGAGATCGTCGGCGGCACCGATGAGGACGCGCTGCTGGACGAATTTGCCGACGTTCTATTCTGCGCGGTCAACTTGGCGCGTAAGCTGGACATCGATCCGGAAGCGGCGCTCCGCTACGGCAACGCCAAGTTCGAACGGCGCTTCGGCTACGTGGAATCGGCGTTGCGGGAACAGGGCCGCGCGCCCGAAGACTGCACGCTCGCGGAAATGGATGAGCTTTGGGATCAGGGCAAGTCGCAAGAAAAGAAATCCTCCGGCGGTTGATGCCGCGACCGGATTGGGGCTAGACTCCCGTTAAGTGGTTATGGATCAGGAATTGGCGGTGATATGCCCAGGCCTTTGAAAAAATTGATGAAATTGGCGGTGTTGGTCGTCCTGCTGGGCGGGTGCTATCTGCCGGGTTCCTTCGATGCAGCCATCGAGATTTCCCGAACCGGTCTCTACAAGCTGTCCTACGACGGCTACATTATCGATCTGAATCTCTATCGGGATATCACCGAGAAGAAGCTGCCGGCCAAGGAGATCAAGCCCAAGATCGACATCGTTCTGAATGACTTCAAGCGGGACAAGGGCACCAAGCTGATCCGATATTTCGACAAGGGCGCGTTTCAGGTCAAATGGTCCAAGGGCGGCGATTTGGTCCGGGCCCGTCAGGTCGTCTTCTTCCGCCGCAATGAAAACATCTTTTCCATCACCTATAACAAAGATAAGGGCACCATGACGGTGCGCGGCAAGTACATCAAAAAGCAGGATGCCAACCGGTTGGCCCAGATGGGATTGGATGTTGTCCGCGGCTTTATTCAGGTGAAGACCGATGGACAGGTGCTGGAGCACAATGCCCATAAGGTCACTGACCAGGGCGCGGTTAAAATCTACGGCTGGGAAATCAAGTCGGTTTTTGACCGCGCGCCCAAAATGGTGGTGCTGCTCCGCTAGTTTAGGCTATATCTACTAGTAGATATATTATGGTCTTTGCCGGCGAGTGCCTTAGCTCGTCGGCGGGCCGCAACGGCGCCAGGTTTGCGGCTGCGCAGTGTTGGAAAAGCTAAAGGACATATGGTCGTCATCGACCAAATCGAGGGCGATTTTTTGACCGGCGAAATCTTCACCGGCCGGTGAGACATAAGCAAAACTATGCCGGTCGTACTCGCCTTTCATGGCGCGGCCGCCTGGCGTGACAATGGACTCGCCATTTATGTGCAGGCGCTTCACCTCAAAGCACCAATGGCCGTCGATGGCGTCGGCGCGGGCCGGCGTGGCGGCGGCAAGAGCGACGATGGAAACACTCACGAAAATGGTGGCAAGTCGCAGCACGGGCTGATCCCCCTGATGATCAATATTTCGATGAGAGAAGCTTATCGCCGATCCGAAACAAATCCAAAGAAAACTCGCCAGCCCCTGCCCTTTGACTCTTTTGCTGAAACCTCTTTAGAGTGTTCCCAACAAAGTACGAGGTGGCGCCATGGCGCGTGTAAGAGATTCATATCGAGGATTATCGGGAGCGGACAAGGCGGCGATATTTATGCTGT
>JAYQGD010000707.1:0-1640 GCA_038140415.1 Rhodospirillaceae bacterium | reverse complement strand
CGAGCTTGAAACCGGGATGATTGGCGAACCCGACCGACCGCTCGCCGATTTGGAAGACGGCGGGCCGGTCTTCCGGGTCGCGGGCCAGGATTTTGGCGTCCGACGGCGGCTGGGGCCAATCGCGCATATAGACGGCTGCGGGCATCCGTTCCGGCAGGAAGCCGTTCAGCGCCTCGTCGTCGGTGCGGACGAATTCGGTGAGATCGAAGCGAAGCTCGCGGGCGTCGCTGCCGCCGCCGCCGGCATGACAGAGAATCTGAGAGCCGAGACCGAAACCAACCACCGGGATATCGGCGGCCAGGCATTTTTCGACGAAAGAAACTTCTTCCATGATGATCGGCAGGTTCTTGTCCCCGGCGCCGCCCCAGGGACCGCCGCCCATGAGGAAGAGACAACTAATGTCTTCGATCGAGTCGGGGAACCAACTGCCGGCGACGTGCGGGCGGACATACTGAAACGCGATGCCCCGGCCCTCCAGGTGGTCTTCCACCCGGCCGAGATATTCGCCGTCCGTATGCTGAATGACCTGGACTGCCGGCATGCTACCCGTTGCTCCCGCTCTTAAAGGACGCAACGGAGCCGAATACACTCTTTACCCCAGAGGTATCCCGGATGGCTTCCTTGGCTCCGTTGCGAAACTGCTTCATCACACCGACCTGATTGTAACGCGTTACGCCCTGCAATGACATATGCGGTTATACATGGGAGGCGCCCCTCCCTCGGTCCACCGAATTTTTATGCAGCGCCGGCAGGTGTCTACCATCTGCAGGCGCCATTTGGCCTCTGCATACCCCGCGCCCCGTATGTGAAATACGCGATGTCCACAGACAGGAGAGAAATAGTCAAAAGCCTAATCTTTAATTCCGCGAAAACCTGCGGTTCGGCGAAGCCTCACAGGCAACTCTAAATATCAAAAACAGTATTTCAAGAACTTTTTACTTCAACTTATTCTATTTATTTACTGTGCCTGACTTTCAATTCGCGCAGGGCTTCACTTTGATTTAAACCATTAAGTATTTAAATTTGCGTATATCGAATGATAATAACACAAAATAATCGTTATATAAAAAATATACACCTCAAATGTGTGATTAAATAGACTTATCGGCTGATTCCCGTTTGCCGATAAACCCGCTTGAAACTGCGAAATTTACCCGACTGGTCCGAAGGCCGCTATTTCACACTTTTTCCGGAGATTCTACTTTTGAGGCTTGATCTTAGTTTTATTCACATCTAGGTTACCGTGTAGGGACATAGGGATATTTCGTTTTTTTAAATAAAAACGAAATACACGGCTTCACGGTCCAGCCATAATGGCGACACATTCGGACCATTAAATTTAGTAAACGCCGGTTAGCCGGCCGGATAATCTAGGTTTTAAGAGTCAAGGAGGCATTTAATAATGACACTTAAACTATCCCGTATCTTCATGACTGGTGTTCTTGCGGTTGGGGTTGCGCTGTCCTTTAGCGTTTCCGACAGCAAAGCGGCCGGCCATGGCAAAGCAATCGACCTCGGCAAAATGGCTGTCAAAGACGGTCTTGCGAAGTCGCTGACCGGCAAAGCCGGCGATCCCAAGAAGGGGTACGCCACGGCGATCCACCGCAAGAAAGGCAACTGCTTGGCCTGCCACACCTTCC
>JAYQGD010000706.1:0-1646 GCA_038140415.1 Rhodospirillaceae bacterium | reverse complement strand
GTCCATGGCCCTTTCCGCCGGATATCAGGTCGAAGTATCAGGTTTCGACACAGGTGAAGTTCCGATGCTAGGATGGCGCACCCATTGAGAGGCTCACCATGCTAGATCAAACACCAAACACTTCCAAAGAGTCCAAAGGCCGGGACACAAGGATCGTCAAAAGCGCGTGCCGGATGTGTCATGGCGGCTGCGGAACCTTGATGCATGTGGAGGGCGACCAACTCGTTAAGATCGAAGGAGATCCTGACAACCCCATGAACAAGGGAAAACTGTGTCCCTTGGGCGCGGCGAGTTTGGAGCAGGTCTACAACCCCCGCCGGCTGAAATACCCCATGCGGCGCGTCGGTGAACGCGGGGAAGGGCGCTGGGAACGGATTTCCTGGGACGAAGCCTTGGACGAGATCGCCGATAAAATTCGCTCGGCCACGGAAAAAGACGGGGCCGAGTCGATCTGGGTCGGCACCGGTACGGGTCGGCATCATTTCGCGTTTGTGTCCCGCTTTGCCAACGCCATCGGCACTCCCAACTGGTGCGAGCCGGGCACGGCTCAGTGCTTCCGGCCGCGCGTCCACGGCAGCGTGCTGACCATGGGGCAGTTGCCGATTTGCACCTATACCAATGACATCTATCCGGAACTGATCCTGTTCTGGGGACACAACCCGCTCTATTCCGGTCCCGACGGGGAGTTGGGCTTCGGGGTAAAAGAAGCGCTGGCCCGCAAATGCAAAACCATCGTCGTCGATCCGCGGGAGACGTATCTGGCCAAGAAGGCGGACCTGTGGCTGCAGCTCCGTCCCGGCACCGACGACGCGTTGGCGCTGGCCATGCTCCACGTGATCATCGAGGAGGGGCTGGAGGACAAAGACTTTGTCAGCGAATGGACCCACGGGTTCGATGAACTGGCGGAGCGGGTCAAACGATATACGCCGGAATGGGCAGAACCCATTACCTGGGTGCCGGCGGAGAAAATCCGCGCCGCCGCCCGCATGTATGCAGAGGTCAAGCCGTCCATGCTGGAATGGGGCTGCGCCATCGAGCACACACCGGCCTGCTTCCAGACCGTCCGGGCGCTTTTGTGCCTGCCGTCCATCACCGGCAACATTGATCAGCCGTGCAGCTGGGCTTTCGGCATGGTACCGCTGCCGCCGTTCCCGCAACTGTTCGACAAGATGCCCATGGAACAGCAAAAGAAACGCCTGGGCTTTGATGATTTTAAGGTCCTGAGCGGAGAACTCGCCCAACTACCTTCCGCCCACATCCCCACTATTTTCAATGCCATCCGAACCGGCGATCCGTATCCGATCCGCACCGGGCTGATTTTTGGCAACAATGCGCTTTCCACCTATGGCGACGTGAAGTTGGTCTATGAGACATTGATGGCGCTGGATTATCTCGTCGTGGCTGAGCTCTACCTGACACCGACGGCGGAACTCGCCGATTTGGTGCTGCCGGTCGCCACCTGGGCCGAGGTGGATGCGTTGCCGGCCGTGCCGTTCTATGGCCAGAACGTCATCTTGGCCCAGCAGAAAACCGTGCAGTTCCATGAATGCCGGCAGGACGAAGACATCATGGTCGATCTTTGCCGCCGTTTGGGCACCGAACATGGCCAGGAAAGTCCGCAGGAAGTCTATGACGGCATGCTGCGC
>JAYQGD010000705.1:0-1652 GCA_038140415.1 Rhodospirillaceae bacterium | reverse complement strand
CCATTGAAAATGACTTCAGGCATGGGTTTCCGGGGTTCGTCTGGTGTCAGGGTTTCTAATATTCGACTGATTTAATTCGATATTCGGCGAGAACAACAACCTTGCGCCCAGATAATAATTGACTAAATTAGTCGGAATATATACATCACTCGCACTTATATAAGGGTTCCGGAGACAGAACCCAAGCAGAAAGCTGACCCGGCGCGGAGAATCCGTCGCCCAATGACTAAGGAATGACACCGGATGGAACAGAGTTTTTTCCAAAGACTCAGCGAAGACATCGACTCCTACATTGAACGCGATCCGGCGGCCCGGTCGCGGCTGGAGGTTATTCTCTGCTATCCGGGCTATCACGCGGTTCTGTTTTACCGGATCGCCAATGCTCTGTGGCGCCGCCGCTTTTATCTTCTGGCCCGGTTTATTTCCAATGTCGGCAAAATTTTGACCGGGATCGAGATTCATCCCGGCGCGACCATCGGCCGGCGGTTGTTTATCGACCATGGCAACGGTGTGGTTATTGGTGAGACCTCGGAGATCGGCAACGATGTGACGCTCTATCAGGGCGTGACCCTGGGCGGCACCTCGCTGGAAAAAGGTAAGCGCCATCCGACCCTGGAGGATTTTGTCATCGTCGGGTCCGGCGCGCAGGTGCTCGGCCCTCTGGTGGTCGGTGAGCGGGCGCGGATCGGCGCAAACGCCGTGGTCCTGAATGAAGTGCCCAAGGGCGCGACTATGGTCGGCATTCCGGCCAAGATCGTCATGGGCCGGGACAAGAAGAAGGAAGAAGCCTTTACAGCTTACGGTACGCCGACCGAAGACCTGCCGGATCCGGTGGCCCGCAGCTTTGAAAGCCTGCGTGTTCAGTTGGTTGAGCTGACCAACCGGGTGCAGGAACTGGAAGCGGAAAAAGCACAAAACGAAGCCGATCAAGACGACGCGCCGGATCAGCCGGCCTCGTCCTGCGGTTCTTAAAGAATTACGTGAAGCACGATAGCTGAAGGAGTAGACCCGTGAAACTCAGCACAAAAGGCCGCTATGCGGTCATGGCGATGGCGGATTTGGCCCGTCAGAGCCGAGGTGGTCCGGTGGCGCTCGCCGATATCGCGGAGCGTCAGGACATTTCTCTTTCGTACCTGGAGCAGTTGTTCGGTAAACTGCGTAAAGGGCATCAGGTGAAAAGTGTGCGCGGCCCCGGTGGCGGATACCTCTTGGCCCATGATCCGTCGCAGATGCGGATTTCCGACATCATCATGGCGGTGGATGAGCCGATCAAGGCCACCCGCTGCACGCCGGGCTCGCCGAAAGGCTGCCAGCCCGATCGCAGCCGCTGCCTGACCCACGATCTGTGGGAAGAACTGGGCACGCAGATTTATCTGTTCCTGAGCTCCGTTTCACTGGAAGACGTGGTCGAAAACCGGGTCTTGGGCCTGGGCAGCCGCTTGGCAACGCCGCAGACGGTGCTGGGCCCGGAACTGGGTGACCGCCCGCCGATTGAAAACCGGGAAAGTGTGGTCCCGGCGGAGTAATCATGACGGCCTATCTCGACTATAACGCGACGGCGCCGGTGCGCGCCCAAGTCGCCCAAGCGGTGAGCGACGCGCTCGCGCTCGGCGGCAATGCGTCTTCCGTCCATTCACGGGGACGGGACGCGC
>JAYQGD010000704.1:0-1657 GCA_038140415.1 Rhodospirillaceae bacterium | reverse complement strand
GACTTGATCCGGGCATCCACCTATCAAATGGATCAACGGGTCAAGCCCGTGGATGACGGATGAAGGGTGGGCGGCTCAGTGGCCTCTGTGTGCTCTGTGGTAAAATAAACATGGGTACGCGGGTCTCGCTCCTTCGTCGCTGCCCGCGCATGACTAAATAATTAAACTCCCCCCTACATCCATTTGAGATTCCATCCCCAGTTCCCATATCCATTGAGAGTGCTATCCTCGCGTAGATCGTCTTCGGCAAATGGCATGGAGAGTGGCTATGATCCCGATGTCCCGCGTATCCCGTATTCAAAAATTGAGCCTTGTGATCGGCGTACTCGCCGCCACCGCGCTGCTGTATTCAACCCCGGCCGACGCCAATGAAAAGCGCTTCGCCAACGTCATGAAGAAGTTCGACAAGGACGGCGACGGCAAGTTGAGCCCCAATGAGTGGCCGCGGCCGCCGGGCTCCTTCCGCAAGATCGACAAAGACGGCGACGGGTTCCTGTCCAAGGAAGACTTCCTCAAACACTGGGCCAGCCAGGACGGCGGCGGGGCCTCGAACAGCGGCGGGCAAGGTGGCAACCAAGGTGGCCAGCGGCGCGCCGGCCGCAATGGCGGTGGGCGAGGCCCGATCCCGATGATCGACGCGCACAGTCAGGTCGACTGTCACATGACCGAGGACATGCTCATGAGCCGGCTCAATCAAATGCGGATCAGCCGGGTGCTGATTTCCATGCGCGGCTGCAAAGGGCATGACACCAGTGATCTGGAACGCCGCAGCCTGGATTGGGGCCGCAAACACCCGGATCGGATTTCCGTGCATCTCAGCACCAAGGTGGACGGCTGGTCCTTTGACCCGATGCCCGGCAATGCGGGCGGCATCGACGCCTTCCTGAGCCGGTCCCGGGCGTCGGGCTTTGCCGGCATGGGCGAAGTGCTGGTGCAGCACGCGGCGCACGATCATGCCCGGCTGAGCTATCCGGAATTGGACCTCTCTTTAAACGAGGAACGGATCACCACCGCCATCGGCGTCGCGCGGGACCGGAAGTGGCCGGTCATTCTGCATATCGAACTGAATGATAACGAGCGGGCCTCGAAACAGACCCTTCAGGACTTAAGCGCGCTTTTGAACAAATACCAGGATACCCAGTTTGTCCTGATCCATATGGGTCAGGCGTCCCCGGAAGAGGCCAAGTTCCTGCTGGAGAACCACAAGAACATCAATTTCCTAACCACCCATGCGGATAGTCTCACTGCCTTTCAATTGAAGAAGAAACAGAAAAGCGGCAAGACCTCTCAGCTGGGCTGGATCAACCTGTTTGAGGAGGGATGCAAGTTGAACCAATGCCCATCCGCGTGGAATCCCCAATGGCGGGAGCTGGTGGAACGGTTCTCCGACCGGTTTGTCTTGGGCTTCGACAACGTCTTTCCCCAGCATTGGCAGAAGCCGTTCCAAATCCGAGCCGGCATCTGGCGCCGCGCCTTGAAGCTATTGCCCCGCGACGTGGCCCACAACGTGGCCCACCGCAATGCCGAGCGGCTGTGGAACCTGCCCCCGGCGAAGACTCCATAATCTCCTAGTGCGTCGCGCCCGACAAATTCCCCTCCCCCTTGATGGGGGAGGGTAAGGGAGGGGGTGAAGATTTATGTTTCACCCTCCCCCGCG
>JAYQGD010000703.1:0-1661 GCA_038140415.1 Rhodospirillaceae bacterium | reverse complement strand
GAAGGTGTGCAAATCTTTATCGGCGCGGACAATGATCTCTTTAACCTGTCCGGGTGCTCCTTTATTGTCGCGCCCTACAATTCAAGCCAGAACAATGTGGTCGGCGCCATCGGCGTGATCGGCCCGACCCGAATGAATTATGCCCGGATTATTCCCATGGTGGATTACACGGCCAAACTGATCGGCCGGGTGATCGGGTGACGTAAACGAGTAAGGAAGACTATGACCGAAGACCAAAAAGACGAGCAGCCGGAAGAAACCCCGGAAGAACAGGCGGCAGACGAGACGCCGGAAGACCTGGACGCCGCCATCTCCGAAGAGATCAGCGCGGAAGCCGCCGCCGATGACGCGGCGGGAGCGGACCGCCCGCCGACCTATGAGGAGCTCGCCTCAGAGGTTGCCGCGCTCAAGGATCAGTTGCTGCGCGCTCTGGCCGAGGCGGAGAATGTGCGCCGCCGGACCGAACGGGAAAAGGCGGATGCCTCCAAATACGCCATCGCCAACTTCGCCCGCTCCGTTCTGTCCGTCGCGGACAATCTGCGCCGGGCCATGGAAAGCGTCGGCGAGGAAGCCCGTCAGGGCAGCGAGGATTTAAACAATCTCTATGTCGGTATCGAGATGACCGCCAACGAGATCGACACGGTCTACGAACAGTTCGGCATCAAACCGGTGGAAGCCTTGGGTAAGAAGTTCGACCACAATTTCCACCAGGCCATGTTCGAGATTGAGGACCCGTCCAAGCCCGCCGGCATGGTGGTGCAGGAAATGCAGCGCGGTTATGTGATCCAGGACCGCCTGCTACGCCCGGCCATGGTCGGTGTTTCCAAAGGCGGGCCCAAGATGGAAGAACCCGAACCAGAGGAAGCGCCGGCGGAAGAAGCGGCCGAGGGCAGCGACAAAGCCGCCGGGGCCAAGTCATCTGCCTATGCCAAACAATCCGACGCCGCCGACCGGGAAGCCGAAGGCGCCTCCCCCGAGGTCGATAAGGAGCTGTAGGGGGTTCTCCTTTATTCCGTCATCCACGGGCCGGCGAAGCCGTGACCCGTGGACCCACCTTAATCTCAAAATGGGTACGCGGATCACGGCCTATCGGCCGGTCCGCGCATGACGGTCTTTTTATCGGTTAAAATCCCGGAAATCCGCTGAAAAATTTTCCCTAAAAACATTGTGCTTATCCAGTTGCGCCCGTATAACCCGCGACCTATATATCTGCTTAAGCAAGATACATTACGATCTTGTCATATTCGTCAATTTCCCCGGTGCCAAAGGGGAGAGGCCACGCGGCGCCTCGGCTAACGCCACAGGACACCCTGAAGAGGGCCGCATGCCTTCTGTTGCTAAAGAGAGAGGACAGAAATGAGCAAAGTAATTGGTATTGACCTTGGGACCACCAACTCCTGTGTCGCCTTGATGGAGGGACAGGACGCGAAAGTGGTCGAAAACGCGGAAGGCGTGCGGACCACGCCATCCATGGTTGCCTTCGCCGACAGCGAACGCCTTGTCGGCCAGCCGGCTAAACGCCAGGCGGTGACCAACCCCGAAAACACACTCTTCGCGATTAAGCGCCTGATCGGCCGCCGCTTCGATGATCCGTTGACGGAAAAGGACATGAAACTTGTCCCCTACAACATCATCGCCGGCGATAACGGCGACGCCTGGGT
>JAYQGD010000702.1:0-1662 GCA_038140415.1 Rhodospirillaceae bacterium | reverse complement strand
TTGAGAATCCGGACTTGCGCCTCAAAATGGGCCGGGCCGGACGCCAGGAGGTGACGAACCGGTTCGACTGGTCCCGTGTGATCCGGGCCTACGAGGAACTCTGGCAGGAACTGACAGCCCGCCGCCGTGAAGCAGATGAAGTTGGTGCGTTGTCCGAGGATGCGGGCTTCCATCCCTCTTTCCCGGATCCGTTCACCATGTTCGAAAGTTTTCCCACCAGCCACCTGGCGGCGGATGGAATAATCACCTTGTTGATCAGGGACTGGCAGCAAGCCGTCGTGCGCATGCAATTGAAAATGGGATTGATCTATCCGCAGACCCTCATCCCCCTGGAAGAACTCCCGGTCGTCTTCGGGCATCTGGAAATGCAGGAAAGCTGCACCCTGCAGGAACTCGCCGACGCCATGGGCGCGCCGGTGACCGGACCGGTCATGATGACCGCCGGCTGGCTGATCAAGCTCGGCATCTGCGGCTACACACCGCCCGAAACAAGCTAAGTTAGATGTAATATTCCATCAGCGGCGGAATGCCGTTGAAGCCGATGGACGCATAGCTCGCCGTATAAGCGCCGGCGGCCATCAGATCCACGTGGTCGCCTTCCTTTAAGTCGAGGGGCAGTTCGTAGCCGGCTTTTTCGTACAGCACATCCGCGCCGTCGCAGGTCGGCCCGGCGATCACCACCGGCCCGGTCGGCCCACCGTCATGGGGCGTGTGGATCGGATATTGAATGGCCTCATCCATAGTTTCAGCGAGACCACCGAACTTGCCCACATCCAGATAGACCCAGCGCACATCCGTGTCATAAGAGCGTTTGGAGACCAAAATCACCTCGCTCCGGATGACACCAGCCGATCCGGGAATGCAGCGTCCCGGCTCCAGCATCAGGGCCGGCTGACGGTTGCCGAAGTGGCGCTGCATACTGTCGTAAATGGCGTCGGCAATCTCTTGATGCCCAGGCACGTCGTCCCGGTAGCGCGTCGGGAACCCGCCACCCAGGTTCAGCACTTTGGGCTCAATTGATTTTTCCCGGAGGTCGGTAAAGATCATGGCGGCCTTGGCGATGGCCGCGTCCCACTGCACGGTATCGGTCTGCTGCGAGCCGACATGGAAAGAAATGCCGTGGGGGATCAGCCCCTTTTCCTTCGCCGCCACCATCAGATCGACGGCCATAGCAACGGAACAGCCGAATTTCTTGGCCAGCGGCCAGGCGGCACCCTCATTCTCAACCAAAACCCGGCAATAAACTTTGGACCCCGGCGCGGCGATGGCCAGCTTGGCCAACTCGTTTTCACAGTCGAAGCCGAAAATCCGGACGCCCAGGCCGTAGGCCGTGGCGATATCGCCCTGCTTCTTGATGGTGCTGCCGTAGGAAATCGAGGCCGGTGACGCGCCGGCCGCCAGACAACGGTCTATCTCCGCCACGCTCGCGGCGTCAAAAAATGACCCTAGACCGTGCAATCGTTGTATGACCGGACCAGCCGGGTTCGCCTTCACCGCATAGTAAATTTCTGCCATGGGCATGGCATCCTTCAAGCGGCGATAATTGTTCGCCACTTCGTCCAGATCGACCACCAGACACGGTGTCGCCAGGTTCTGGCTATCCAAAATCTGATCGATTTTCTTGGTCAATGCAGTGCATCTCCCGCTGGAAAGAAGCCACGA
>JAYQGD010000701.1:0-1665 GCA_038140415.1 Rhodospirillaceae bacterium | reverse complement strand
GCCCAGAACCATCCGGTGACAGGGCAGGCATGAGATCCCGTCCCGAGCCAAGGCGCCGTAATTGGCGTGCTCGGCTGATGGATTGCCGGCGGGATAGGGAACGGCGTTCGCCATTTCCCGCCCGAAAGTCCCACAGCTCTGGTCGGTGACATTCCCGGCCTCGAAGGCCTTCATGTACTGATCGATGCCATATTGGCGCTGACCCATGAAGCCGTGGCAGCCGAGACAGGTGTTTTCCACGACAGGAGCGATGGGCTTGTTAAAGGTCTGGGTTTCGCTGGCCAGTTGGGCGAAGAAAATCGGGTCGCGCCCGGCCAAGCCCATGGGCGAGGTGCGCCACGTCCCGTAGGGCGAGTGGTTCCACAGGGTCGGCTTGGTGTTGGAATCCGCCTGCCCCGAGGTGATATCCACGTAAGGCAGCTTCGCCTGTTCCGCGGGGGTCACGGGGACGGTCATGTCGAACTGCAAACCGGTGCTGCCGGCGTCATGACAGCCAAGACATTGGTCCGACGTGAGGTACTCGCTGTGGACCGAGGGGCCGCCGGCCTCGACATAGACGTTGTCGTAGGTCTCCGAGGGCATCTTGCTGACATTGCCGTAGGTCGGGCGTGGCTCATTCTTCCACGGCCAGGGGAACGCGGCGGTGAACTCGGGGTTGTAGTCGAAGAGCGGCTGTCCGAGCCGCGGCGCCAGGTCTCCCGGCAGAACCGCCACCGGGTGATTGGAGGCCATGTCCGGCGAGGCATCATCATCCTGGGAAAGGAAAACCAGCGGTCGTCCGGTTTCCCCTTCGATATTCTTGGAAGACGAGAATGTAAAATTGTCCCGCGCCGAGGCGTGGCAGTTCACGCAATATTGGCCAAAGCCCATATTCGGGAGGTTGTTGGCGTTGTTGTTCGCCGGATAGTCATTGGCGAACCCCGTGAACCCGTACCAGCCCCAGAACCAACCATCGTGACTGGCATCGTTGTCGCGAATCATGATCGCCGCGCCGTGCGGTGTCGGAAGCAGCCGCTCGGGTTTGACGTCGGCGCATTTCGAGGCTGGGGAGGCGTACATCTCCTTGATGATCATCGCCCCGTCGGGAATAACCTCCTTATCCTTCTTTGCGTGCTCGTCGGCGGCGGTGCGGTTCTTCTTGATCCACTCATACATGACCGGCGAGTACCAGATCACCACCGGCGCGTGGGTTCCAAAGTACTTTCCGACCCACTCTCCGTTGATAAGGGTGGCGGTTCCTGGACCGGTATCGCGCACGAACTTGTCACGAACCCAGCCGGAGGATTTGTCCCGGTGGCAGAAGTTGATGAAGAAGCGGTTGAGATTGTCCTGGTACTCGGCAAGCGGGTAAGCGGAGGGGTCCTTGACGGTTTCCCAGAGCGTTTTGCAATGATCCTTGGCCTCCTGGGTCGCGGGGATCAGGTCGGCATCGGTTTCCTGTGGGCAGGACCCGGCCATGGCCGAGGAAAACCCAAGGATCATGGAGGTAAACACCGCGCCGACGGCCAGGACTCGTCTTTTCATCAAGGAATGCATCGCCACGCCCCCAAATATTTTTAGAAGAGTAACTTAGGCTTTAGAGACTATATCTATCAATCATGTTCCGACGAGATTCTATGTGAAATTTTGGTTATGATCGACTAGTAGGGGCTGATGTTCATCAAC
>JAYQGD010000700.1:0-1670 GCA_038140415.1 Rhodospirillaceae bacterium | reverse complement strand
AATCCCGCCGCTCCGGCGTCCCCAGGCCCGACCTAATTCAAGAAGGCATGGTGGGTCTCGTGCAGGCGGTGAAGAAGTTTAATCCGGACAAGGATGCGCGGCTCTCGACCTATGCCATGTGGTGGATCCGGGCGGCCATGCAGGATCATATCGTCCGGTCCTGGTCGCTGGTGCGGCTGTCGACCACCAGCGCTCAGAAATCCCTGTTCCTGCAGCTTCGGCGTAAAACGTCCGAGCTGATCGAAGGGGTAGATGCCTTAAGTGATGAATTTGCGCAGAAGCTCGCTGACCGGTTTGAAACCACGGCGGCCGATGTCGCTAATCTGGCGCGGCGGATTTCTCATCGGGACATGTCGCTCAATGTGGAACTGTCGGATGCCGCCGGGGAGACTTGGCTCGACCGGCTGCAGAGCCATGATCCTAATCCGGAAGAGCAATTGGCCGAGGCCAGTGAGCGCAACGCCGTGCAGGAACTGCTGGCCATGGCGATCGCCAAACTGCCCGACCGGGAACAGTTTATCATCGAGCACCGCTATCTGCGGGAAGCGCGCCAGACCTTCGCCGCCATCGGCCGGGAGCTGAATCTCTCCAAGGACCGGGTGCGCCAGTTGGAAGCGCGGGCGCTGGAGACCCTGCGCAGTGTGCTGGAACCCGGCATGCTCGAGCGGCAGATCATTTCGAAGAACTAGCGTTAAATTTATTTAATGCATCGTGCCCGAGTTGAGACCAGCCTTAGCTGGGATCAAGTCTCGGGTATCCATGGCTGGTTCCGCATGGTCCCCCGAGACTTGGCTGACGCCAACCTGCCTTCTCCGAAGCTACGCGCAGGCAGGCTCGGGGGTGACTCAATAAGGGAAAAGAAGAAGGGCGTCACCCCTTCGCCAGTTCGCGGGAGCGGTCGGCCGCCTTTTGAACGGCGGCGGTCATCAATTCCTGAAGCCCATTCTCCCCCATGAGGATCGAGAGCGCGGCTTCGGTGGTGCCGCCAGGACTGGTCACGTTCTTGCGGAGCGTCGCCGCGTCTTCGGAGGCCTGGCGCAACAACTCACCGGAACCTGATACGGTGGCGCGCGCCAACTGATCCGCCATGTTCGCCGGCAGTCCTGCCTGACGCCCGGCCTCCGCCATGCATTCGGCCAACAGGAAGACATAGGCCGGCCCACTGCCGGAAACGGCTGTGACCGCGTCGATCAACCCCTCGTCGCCGGCCCAGGCGAACTCGCCCACGGCCTCCATCAACTCGGTGCAGTGATCTTTCTGGTTAGCGGATACAGCGCCATTGGCATAGCCGACCGAGATGCCGCGTCCCACGGCAGCCGGCGTGTTGGGCATAACCCGGACGACGGCGGTATTACCACCAAGCCAGCCTTCCAGGTTGGCAGACGTGATGCCGGCGGCGATGGATATAAAGACCGCGCTGCCGGTGTATTTGGCGTAGGCCGGCGCCACCTGATCCATGACCTGCGGCTTGACCGCAAACAGAACCACCGCCGGCGTCACGCCGTCCGGTACGTCGTTGAGTTCATTGTAGAAGGCAATGCCGCGCTCGATCAGCGGACCGGCAAATTCCTGATGGGGTTCCACCACATGGACGTCATCGGGTGACACGCCCCGATCCAGCCATCCGTGCAGAAGGGCGCCGCCCATCTTGCCGCAGCCGACCAGCAGTA
>JAYQGD010000699.1:0-1672 GCA_038140415.1 Rhodospirillaceae bacterium | reverse complement strand
GTTTCGGGGCCGGGAAGTGATCCTCTGTTCCGGCGCCATTCATTCACCGGCCCATCTGATGCGCGCCGGCATCGGTCCCGAGGGGCATCTGCATGACCTCGGCATTCCGGTTCGCAAGGCGCTCCCCGGTGTCGGACAACGCCTCATGGACCACCCGTCCGTCGCCATCGCGTCGTTCCTGAAACCGGCGGCGCGGGTTCGAAACGAGCTGACGCGCCGACATATGAATCTCGGCATGCGATATTCATCCGGCATCGGCGGCGCGCCCAACGGCGATATGTTCGTCGTCTGCACCTCGAAGAACTCATGGCACGCGGTGGGGGAGCAGATCGGCGCGTTCCTGGTCTTCGTGAACAAGACCTTCTCGGAGACCGGCGAGGTGACGCTGAATTCCCCGCGTTGGAATGACGAGCCCTCGGTGGATTTCAACCTCTTGTCGGATCGCCGCGATCTCGACCGCCTGATGGACGCGATCCGGCGGCTGGCCCCGCTTTACGCCGACCCGGCGATGCAATCGGTGACCAGCAACCCGTTCCCGGCGGCTTATTCCGACAAGGTCCGCCAGGTCGGCGCGATCACCACCAAGAACAAGATCCTCACCGGCATCGCCGCCCGGCTGCTCGATGGTCCGAAGATCCTGCGGGATTACATGATCGAGAATTTCCTCATGGAGGACTTCACCCTGGACGAGGTCTGCCGGGACGATGACCGGGCCGAGGCCTTCATCCGCAAGGCCGCGGTCGGCGTCTGGCACGCGTCCTGTACCTGCCGCATGGGCACCGAGGATGACCCGATGGCGGTCACCGACAACCAGGGCCGCGTGCGGGGCGTTCCGGGGTTGCGGGTCGTGGACGCCTCGATCTTCCCGGTCGTCCCATCGGCCAACACGAATTTCCCGACGATCATGACGGCGGAAAAGATCGCGGATACTATTCTCAGGGAGGCCTGAAGAGCGGGGAGTCTCTCGAAAGGCGCTGGCGGGAGGACGTAGTCTGCGGCGAACCCCGCTCCGGGAATATTTCCCTGTTTATAGGGAAAATACAGGGAATTCAGTCTTTTTTCAAAGCCAACCGTGTCGCTTCTCCCTGAATCTACACGCTGGTTCAGCAGATTACACGAAAATTCCCTGCTCGAAGGAACAGGGTATTGATTCGGGCCAAGCAGGGAATTCTTGGGATTGGATCAGGGAATCATTCCGGCGGATCAGGGACTGGTGTTTAGGTGGACCACAGTCCAAAACCGCGCTCAATCGTAAACCATCGGCCTATCTCCTGGAGCGGCAGTCAAGAAATCCGTCCCAGTGTAATTCCGATCATATCAGCTACTAGGAGACGTAAGATGCTCGCCGATCGTCAAGGGAATAAGCTAACCGGTGCCAGTTCCGAAAGCCTCGACCATTACGAAGCCGCCGTCCGAGGCTTCAACACCTATCGGGGCGACCCGGTCGCCCATTTGGACGCGGCCATCGCCTCCGCTCCGACAATGACCATGGTCCATATTTTGAAGGCGGGGCTATATGCGGTTGCAACAGAGCCGGAAGCCACTTTGGGAGCGCGCGCAATCCTTGCCCATGCCAGCACCCTGAACGACAATGACCGCGAGGCGTCGTTGCTCGCCGCGCTTGATCCTTTGCTTACCAATAATTGGACGGATAAGCCTGATTCGCTCAATC
>JAYQGD010000698.1:0-1677 GCA_038140415.1 Rhodospirillaceae bacterium | reverse complement strand
CGCGGAGATGCAGCCGATCAAGGGTTTCGCCATCGACCGGACCGAGGTCACCATCGAGCAATTCCGGAAATTCGTTGAGGCAACGGGCTATGTCACCGCAGCGGAGAAACAGGGCGGGGGGCTGGTGTACGGCGCGGGCTGGGAGAAGAAAGCCGGTTGGGTCTGGTCCTCACCCTTTGGTGTGCCCGGTGATCCGCAAGAGCCTGCGGTGCATGTGAGTTTTAACGATGCGGCTGCCTATTGCACTTGGGCCGGCAAGCGGTTGCCCAAGGATGAAGAATGGGCGTTGGCGGCGTTTACCGAGTTCCGAACCAACCCGCCGGCTCCGTTTCAGACGGGCCGCACCTATCCCTATCCGACCGGGGAGACGCCCGACGGGGCGAATTGCCTGAACGATTGCGGCAGAACGCCGGCGATTGATTACAGCGCCCGGCTGGATCGCGGCACCGGGCCAGCGCGCGCCGGCACGACCAAGCCCGGCGTCAACGGCCTCTATGACATGGGGGCCAATGTCTGGGAATGGACGGAAGACGGCGGCGGCGCGGAAAAACGCACACGGGGCGGTTCCTGGTGGTACGGTGCGTTCCGCATGCACGCGGGCGACCGGGCGACCAAGCCCAAGGAGATGGCCGTGGTCTATATCGGCTTCCGCTGCGCCAAGGATGTGAAGTAAGCGGACATCAAATGTTGATCGATAGACGGATTGCGGGAATTTGGCCGTTCACTATGATAGGGACAAGTTTTTACAGCGGATATCAATGGTGAAGAACACGCATCTTCCTTCCGGCTTTGTCGGGCTGGCGCTTTTGGCGGCGGGCCCCGCAATAGCCGTGTCCAAACACGTCACTCCCCAGTCCGAGGTGGCGCTGATCAGCGAGCAGGCGTCGGTGACGCCCGGCGGCACGGCATGGCTGGGGCTGCACATCAAGACCAAGCCGGGCTGGCACACGTATTGGCAGAACCCCGGGGATTCCGGTCAGGCCACGCGGATTTCCTGGTCTTTGCCGGGCGGCGTGTCCGCGGGAGATATCCGCTGGCCCTTGCCGCAGAAGTTCTCGCTCGGGCCGGTATCGGGCTTCGGCTACAAGAATGAGACTCTGTTGATGGTGCCGGTGTCTGTCGGCAGCGGCGTCCAAGTAGGGGAGAGCGTTACGCTGACCGCTGAGGCCGGTTGGCTGGTCTGCGCGGAAGTTTGCATCCCGCAACAGGCCACGTTTACGGTCTTGTTGCCGGTGGGCAACGAGTCAAACGCACCGGCCGCGCCCTTGTTTGCCAAGTACCGCGCTGCCGTGCCCATTGATCCGCCGATCCGGGGCGACGGCGTGCAGACCGCCGAGCGCATTTCAATTTCCGCGGATTTACCCACCGCCATTTCCGCACCGGCGGATAAGTTGACCTTTTTCGGGGCGACGATTGGCGCGCTGGATGCCTCCGTCCCGATGAAGATTACGGTCAATAACCGCAAGATCGTCATCGAAGCAGCGCCGGGCTCCCTGGCGGAGGACAGCAAGCTGACCAAGCTGGACGGCGTATTAATCGTCAACACGGTGACAGATGGAAAACCAACGCGGACGGGTTATAACCTAACCGCAGGCTTCAAACCCGGCTCGTGAGCCGCAAATACAAATATGAGACCAAGGAATTGAAACAATGATCCTGACCAAAGCTGTTAGAACC
>JAYQGD010000697.1:0-1678 GCA_038140415.1 Rhodospirillaceae bacterium | reverse complement strand
GTTGGATCTGGCGCAGCGGCAGAACGATGGCTGGTTGCCCCGCGCCGCCATGGACTATGTCGCCGATTTATTAGAAATGCCGCCGATCCACGTCTATGAGGTTGCGACTTTCTATACCATGTACAATCTGCAGCCGATCGGGAAACACCATGTGCAGGTCTGCACCAATCTGCCCTGCTGGCTGCGAGGTTCGGATCAAGTGGTCGCCGCGTGCAAGAAACAGCTCGGCATCGGGTTCGGCGAAACGACCGAAGACGGCCAGTTCACCATGAACGAAATGGAATGCCTGGGCGCCTGTGTGAATGCGCCGATGATGCAGATCAACGACGACTATTACGAGGACCTGGACAACGACAGCACCGAGTCCATCCTCACCCAATTAAAGCTTGGCGAGACGCCGAAACCGGGATCGCAGATCGGGCGGAAGAGCTGCGAGCCGGTCAATGGATTGACTAGCCTCAACGGCGGTAAGGGAGGCGATAGCTGATGCTGAAAGACAGTGATCGCATCTTTACGAACATCTACGGCTTCCACGATCCGTTCCTCGCCGGCGCGAAAGCGCGAGGCGATTGGGACGGCACGAAGGAGTTGCTCGCCAAGGGCCGCGACTGGATTGTCGAAGAGGTTAAAGAGTCCGGGCTTCGCGGCAGGGGCGGGGCGGGCTTCAGCACCGGCCTCAAATGGTCCTTCATGCCTAAAGAATCCGACGGCCGTCCGCACTATCTGGTGGTCAACGCCGACGAAGGCGAGCCCGGCACCTGCAAGGACCGGGAGATCATGCGCCATGATCCTCACAAGCTGGTCGAAGGCTGTCTGCTGGCCAGTTTCGCCATGGGCGCGCACGCGGCGTATATCTACGTGCGGGGCGAATTTTATCGGGAGACAGAGGCTTTGCAGCGCGCCGTCGACGAAGCCTACGAAGCGGGCTTGATCGGCAAAGACGCCTGCGGCTCCGGCTGGGATTTCGATTGCTATGTCCATCGCGGCGCAGGCGCGTATATCTGCGGCGAGGAAACCGCGCTGATCGAAAGCCTGGAAGGAAAGAAAGGCCAGCCCCGGTTGAAGCCGCCGTTCCCGGCAAACTCTGGTCTCTATGGCTGCCCGACCACCGTGAACAACGTGGAGTCCATCGCTGTTGCGCCGACCATTCTGCGCCGGGGCTCGGGCTGGTTTGCCGGCATCGGCCGTCCCAACAACACCGGCACGAAACTGTTCAATATCTCCGGTCACGTGGAACACCCGTGCACCGTCGAAGAAGAAATGAGCATTCCGCTGAAAGAGCTCATCGACAAACATGCCGGGGGTGTACGCGGCGGCTGGGACAATCTCTTGGCCATCATCCCCGGCGGCGCGTCGGTGCCGTGTCTGCCCAAAACCGTCTGCGACAATGTGCTGATGGATTTCGATTCATTGCGCGAGGTGCAGTCCGGCCTAGGCACGGCGGCCATCATGGTCATGGACAAGTCCACTGACATCATCGCGGCCATCGCCCGGCTGTCGGCCTTCTACAAGCACGAAAGCTGCGGCCAGTGCACGCCCTGCCGGGAAGGGTCGGGCTGGATGTCCAGGATGATGAACCGCATGGTCACCGGCCAGGCGACGATTGAGGAAATTGATCTGCTGGAACAAGTCACCCGGCAGGTTGAAGGTCACACCATTTGCGCCCTGGGCGATGCGG
>JAYQGD010000696.1:0-1685 GCA_038140415.1 Rhodospirillaceae bacterium | reverse complement strand
CCCTGACGGTAGGTGAGGTAAGGGGCGTTGGTGGTCACGTCGTGGGGCTTGACGTCTTCCGCATTGTGGACGATCACGCCGCCGGCCTTGTCCCGCGCGGCATAGAGATCGCGGGTGATCTCCGTCTGGCCGTAGACCATGACCGAATTGCCGCCGGTGAGGCCCTTGAGATCGATCCGGTTCATCACGCCGTTATTGTTGATGTAGAACCCGTCATGGATCTGGCCGATCTCGTCCATGCGCTCGCCGCACTGGGCTTCCCGCATCAGCTTGGCAAACCCGTGTTCCAGCACGCCGGCGCGGATGCGGCCCAGCACGTATTCCCGGCTGCGCAATTCCAGGATCACCGTATCGATGCCTTTGAGGTGCAGGAGTTGCGCGAGGAGGAGGCCCGACGGTCCGCCGCCGATGATGCCGACTTGGCTTTTCATGGGTTTGTTCCTTTAGCTGGAAAGGCGTCGGTGCTGATCAAGCACGTCGTCCAGGAGCTCGGCATTGCCGCGGCCGAGACCGCATTCCGCGCCGACGCCGTTGACTGTCGTAAACTTCTGCGCCATCGCCAGCTTGTTGGCGTTGCCTTCCGCCTGACCGGCGTGGATACAGCCGATATAGAAATCGGTGCCGTCGCTGAGTTTCAGGTCCTGCAACGGGGCGAAATAGGCCTCGTCGTCCCGATCAATCGGGACCGGCATATGGATGTACTGGATCGGGCGTTTGGCGTTTGCGGCGATGCCGTTGGCCATCTCCACCAGATTGCCCATGTCCTTCGGCAGGATCATGTGTTCATCCGCCGGGCTGCCGTAGCAGAGGTGATAGCCGAACTCGACGTCCCCGGGGATCAAGCTGCTCAGCGATGACAAGGAGTCGATGATCTCGGTCTTGTAGTTCGGATGCTCCTCCTGGGAGAGATAGCCTTCCCACATCAACACTTCCTGGCAGACATCCCATTGATAGGAAATCTTGTCGTGGGGCAGCTCGGCCATGATGCGGGCGACTTCGTCAGCGAGGTGCTGAGCATATCTCGGCAAGAAGTCGGCGCGGGCGTGCTTGGAGACGAACATGTAGGTAATCGCCAGCGGTGTCGCCATGCAGATTTGGTACTTTACGTCCGCCGGGATCGCGCCTTCCGCCTGCAGCTTTTCGAAGGTCGGGAAGTTGCGGATTGCGTCCTCCGCATAACCGGTATCGAACACAACGTTTGCCGGATCGACGCCGTCCTTGAAGCGGACCTGGTTGAATTCGAAGACGATCTTGCCGTCATACTGGACGAACTGGAAAACCGGGACCGTCGGGTCGGTTTCCATGTCGGGGTGGTCGACCAGGATGTCTTTGATGAAGCTGATCCAGCGGCGGCGGCGGCCGGTTTCGCCGTCGGGAATACGGAGGATATGGCCCGCCATGTCCGTCCCGACCTTCCGGAATACGCTCTCCGCATCTTCGAGAGGCATGCTGCCGACGAAATGTGTAATGATCGATTTATCCATGGTGTTTCCTCCCGATGTTTTCTGGCGCAGCGCAGTTTCTTTTTTGAGGGGCGCTGGTTAAGCGATGTTGCCGGATGAGCCATCTTTACCCATCCGGCGGGCGTCATCAACCGGCCAAGTTGGCTTCTCTCCAGGCCGCCGTGTTTTGAATGGTCGCGCGCGGGCTGGTCATATCCCGGTCGAACGGAATCGGCGTCTCCC
>JAYQGD010000695.1:0-1686 GCA_038140415.1 Rhodospirillaceae bacterium | reverse complement strand
CGCGCCATGGCGCTGGAAGGCTGCATCGGCGTGATCCTGCCCGGCAACGCCTTTGTCACCCAAGAAGAGGCGGAGAAGTACGCGCCCCTGATGGAGGCCGCCAACGAGCTGAAAGCAATGGTGATGGTCCACTGGAATCCGCGCCCGGCGGATGAGTGGCCCAGGGTCAAACCGCAGAACGACAACTTCACCTACCGGCTGGGCACCCTTGATATGCAGGCGAGCCTGTCCGCTAATATGATGACCTTCTGCTTCACTGATTTCCTTGACGCCTATCCCGACCTGACGATGCATGTTCACAATCTCGGCGGCAATATGCCGTATGAGATCGAACGGCTGGATCACCGGAACTATATGGATTCGCCGGACCGGCCTTTGCCGTCCACGCAATTGCGCCGGGACAATCTGATTGTCGATTGCAATTCCTTCGGCGCGCGGGCGATTGAGGCCGGCGTCGCGGTCTATGGCGCTGACAAGATCGTCATGGGCACCGACGGCACCACGTTCAGCGCCGACTGGACCTTCAAGGCCCTGGATGAAGCAAATATCAGTGATGAGGATCGTGCGTTGATCCTGCAGGGGACGGCGGCCAAACTACTGACCCCCCTGACCAAACTAGCGGATCAGTCGGCAGCGCAAGCGGCCGAGTAAACGCGCTCAGGTGCGTTCCAACTGTATCTGCTGATCAAAGCCCCCGGCCAGATCGGGGTCCTGCAGAGACCAGATGAGACCTTTGTCCCGGCGGTGTTCGCGAACGCTGTGGATGACGTCCCGCTGGGTCGCGCTGTCCAGCTCTGAAATACCATTGTCGATGATCAACCAAGTGGTTTGCTTCATCAGCCCCCGCGCCAGGGCGAGCTTTTCCCGCTGAGACGGTGATAACCGGCTGCCGCTGACACCGACGGGAAACAGGAGCCCAATCCGGCGCAAATCATCAATCATGCCAAGTTCCGCAATGGCGTCTTCCAACAGCGCCTCAAGAGTTCTGCCCGACGAGCTGCCGTTCGAGGCCACTTTGCCGAAGACGATATTCTCTTCAATGGTGAGGGCCGGATTAAACGTGTCCGGATCATAACGCTCAATCACGGCCGCCAAATCCGGCGTCATATGCTCACCGAATTCACGCCGCGCGGCTAACACCCGGTCCTTCAGCTCTCCGTCCAGGCTAATCTGATCATGGGCCGCTGCATCAACCTTCAGCACGAGATGCTGGAGAAAATGCCGGTTCTGCCGGGACAGGGACAGCGCTTCGTCCCGGGGGCGGTCCGCTACGATCGACCGGCAGGCCGCCAGTTCATCCGGTTCAACAGCATAGGCGCCGATGGCGGCGGTGACCTCGTCGGCCTGAAGATCCAGACCGGCGATCTCCTTCGCCAGATCATACCCCATATACGTCAGGCCGGTATCCAACTTGGATTGGGACAGCGCCCGGCGGAAGCTTTTACTGGCCGCCAGACGGTCATCCGCGATGGCGTTCTCGCGGGTTGAGCCAAACACAATATTTTCGATGATCGTCGCGTTGTCGTTATAAAGCGCCGGGTCCAACGGTTCGATCACGGCGCTGTCGACGAACCGGGCGAACTTCTCCCGCACCGCCATTCGGATATCGAGTATCCGCTGGGCAATATCGGGCTGAGTCACCGGGTCCAGGTGTGTCTTGAGGCCCAATTCCAGAAGGTCGTGATC
>JAYQGD010000694.1:0-1691 GCA_038140415.1 Rhodospirillaceae bacterium | reverse complement strand
CATCCAAATAGGCGTGCAGTTCGCTATCGGTGGGGCGTTCCATGGGCGTCTCCGTACTCATCATTGGAGACTCCACAGGATGGGCTCCTGACAATCCATGATTTTCTTGAGCCTCTCCCGGCCCCGGGCCAACCGCGACATGAGGGTGCCAACGGGGATTTCCAGGATTTCGGCCGTTTCCGCGTAGGACATATCCTCGAGCCCGACTCACCCACGGCCGAGCAACTTGTGGTCCGGCATGCCCTTTTGGCGAATGAAGATGGTCGCGCCGATGGCCAGGGCGCAAATCGCGGCGATCAAATGTATAAAGACGAGCGGCGTCATTCCACCTGCAGCAGGTGCGGCAGGACCAGGGTGATCGACGGGAGTAGTACGATGATCGCAACCCGGATGAAATCCGACGTGATGAACGGGATGACGCCCTTGAAAGTCTCAATCATCGGCACGTCCCTGGCCATGGAATTGATGACGAAGACGTTGAGCCCCACCGGCGGGGTGATCAGGCCCATCTCCACCACGATCAGGGAGATAATACCGAACCAAAGTTTCAGGTCTTCCGCTTCCAGACCAAAGTCCAGGCCGGCGATGATCGGCCAGAAGATCGGCACGGTGAGCAGGATCATGGACAGGGAATCCATGACAAAGCCGAGAAGGATATAGAAGACGATCATACCCAGAAGGATCGAGAACGGCGACAGGCCTGAGTTCTGGAAGAAGTCGGCCGCCAGATTGGGCAGTTGAGAGAAGCCCAGGAAAGCGTTGAAGATGGCTGCGCCCAGAAGGATTAGAAAGATCATGGCCGTGGTCTGGCCGGTGCTCACCAAGGCGTCCAGGAATCCCTGCATCCGCATGCCGCCCTTGGTGACGGCGATTAGGAACGTGCCGACCGCGCCGACGCCGGCGCCTTCGGTCGGGGTGAAAATGCCGGCGTAGATGCCGCCCATGACCAACAGGAAGATCAACAGGACCGGCCAAATTTCCAGAAGCGCCGCCCATTTAACAGCGGAGGGTTGCTGTTCGCCGGCCGGGCCTGCAGCGGGGTTAATGCGGACGACAATTGCGATCGCAGCGATATATCCGAGCGCGGCCAGAACACCGGGGATAAAGGCGGCTTGGAACAGGGTGGCCACATTGGCCTCCACCATCACGGCGTAAATGATCAGGACCAGCGACGGCGGGATAAGAATGCCGAGCGTGCCGCCGGCCGCCAATGCGCCCGTGGCGAGAGAGCCGGAATAGTTGAACCGGCGGAGTTCCGGGAGCGCCACCTGGCCCATGGTCGCCGCCGTGGCCAGGGAAGAGCCGGTGATAGCGCCGAAGCCGGCGCAGCCGCCGACGGCGGCCATGGCGACGCCGCCCCGATAGTGGCCGAGCCACACATTGGCCGCGTTAAACAGGGCCTGGCTTAAGCCGGCCTTGGCCGCGAACTGGCCCATCAGAATAAACAGGGGCACCACCGACAGAGCATCGGAGGTAAACTGCCAATAGGTCTCGGTCTTGAGATAGCTGAGGAGCGCAATCTCGCCGGCAATCAGGTAATAGCCGACCATGCCGACGGAGAGCATGGCCACACCGATGGGAATACGGACCGCGAGAAGGCCCAGAAGAACAACAAACCCCCAAAGCCCGATTTCAAATTCAGTCATCCGACCGGCCCGGATTGATCGTTAAAATAGCGGCCGGCTTTGCAC
>JAYQGD010000693.1:0-1691 GCA_038140415.1 Rhodospirillaceae bacterium | reverse complement strand
GGATTATGCCCAGGACAAGCTGATGCCCCGGGTGCTCGAAATGCACCGGAACGAGAGCTTCGACCGGGATATTTTCTATGAAATGGGCGAGCTCGGCCTGTTCGCCACGACCATTCCCGAGGAATACGGCGGGGCCGAACTCAACAATGTCTGCTACGGTCTGGTGACCCGCGAGATAGAGCGCGCGGATTCCGGTTACCGCTCCATGCTCAGCGTGCAGGCGTCCCTGGTGATGCACCCGATCTACAGCTACGGCACGGAAGAGCAAAAGAAAAAATATCTGCCCAAACTGGCGACCGGCGAGATCATCGGCTGCTTCGGCCTGACGGAGCCGGACCACGGCTCCGATCCCGGCGGCATGAAAACCCGCGCCGAGAAAACATCCGACGGCTATCTATTGACCGGCAACAAAATGTGGATTTCCAACTCCCCCGTCGCCGATGTGTTTGTGGTCTGGGCCAAACTCGACGGCGTGATTCGGGGCTTCATCCTGGAAAAAGGCATGAAGGGCCTAAGCGCGCCGAAGATCGAAGGCAAGTTCTCGCTCCGCACCTCGGTCACCGGCGAAGTGGTTATGGACCAAGTCCCCGTGCCGGAAGAAAACCTGCTGCCGGGCATCGCCGGGCTGGGCGGCCCGTTCGGCTGCCTCAATAAGGCGCGCTACGGTATCGCCTGGGGCACGCTCGGTGCGGCGGAGTTCTGCTGGCACGCCGCCCGTCAATATACGCTCGACCGGTCTCAGTTCGGCCGCCCGCTCGCCGCCAACCAGCTCATCCAGAAAAAGCTCGCCGATATGCAGACGGAGATCACCTTGGGCCTGCAGTCGGTCCTGCGGCTGGGCCGGCTGCTGGACGAGGATCGCTGCCCGCCGGAAAACATCTCGCTGATGAAGCGGAACAATGCGGGCAAGGCGCTGGATATAGCGCGCATGTCGCGAGACATGCACGGCGGCAACGGTATTGTGGACGAGTTCCACGTGATCCGGCATCTGATGAACCTGGAAACCGTGAATACCTACGAGGGCACCCACGACGTGCACGCGCTGATCCTGGGCCGCGCGCAAACGGGCATCCAGTCCTTCACCGGTTAAAATTTCGGGATTGAAGAGAAAGGGCGGGCGCCGGGTAGCGTCCGCCCTCTTCTTTTATTGGTTCTCGTCGAACGAGATCACCACACCGCCGTCGGGCGACGCCGTGACCGAATAGCTGGTCAGCTCATCCGCATCGACGCGGTCCAGCGTGATCTACGTGTTGCTGCCGCCGATGGTGATCACCGTATCCTTACCGCTCTGAGCGATGGAGATATTGTCGAGGTTAATGTCCTCGCCCTCAAACTTGATGATGTCACCCAGCTTGAAGTCGGTGATGCGGTCCGAACCGGTATCCCAGCCGAAGACAAACGTGTCGTTGCCCTGACCACCGGTCAGCACATCATTGCCAAGACCGCCGATCAGCGTATCATCGCCGCCGCCGCCCTTGAGGATGTCGTCGCCGAGACCGCCATCAAGCACATCGTCGCCGTTGTTGCCCATCAACCGGTCATCGCCGTCGCCGCCGAAGATCAGGTCAGCATCGTTCTTGCCCTTGACCAAGTCATCGCCGGCGCCGCCATCCAGGACATCTTCTTCCTGGGTGCCGTTGATATTGTCGTCTTCAGCACTTGCATCGACGACCGGCGGCACTGGATCGGGC
>JAYQGD010000692.1:272-1692 GCA_038140415.1 Rhodospirillaceae bacterium | reverse complement strand
ATGCGGTTGGCGGCCAACGCTTCGATCACCGGTCCGGCGGGTTTAGACAGCTTCACGGTGAACTCATTAAAGAAGGTGTCGTTGATCACCTCGACCCCGTTGATGGCCTCCAGCTTGTCTGCCAGCATAGCGGCGTTCGCATGGTTTAACCTGGCGAGCTTGGTGAAACCGGCCTCGCCCAGAAGCGTCAGATGAATGGAAAACGCCAGGGCGCAGAGGCCCGAATTGGTGCAGATGTTGCTGGTCGCTTTTTCCCGGCGAATATGTTGTTCCCGTGTCGAGAGCGTCAGCACCCAGCCCCGCTTGCCGTCCACATCCGAGGTTTCACCCGCCAGGCGCCCAGGCATCTGCCGAAGGAACTTCTCCCTGGTGGCCAACAGGCCTAAGTGCGGTCCGCCAAAGCTCAACCCGTTGCCCAGTGACTGGCCTTCCGCAGCGACGATGTCCGCGCCGATACTGCCCGGCGATTTCAATGCGCCGAGAGAGAGGATCTCGTTGATGATCACGACCAACAAAACGCCCGCGTCATGGCAGGCCCCGGCCAGCGCGGAGAGATCACGCACCCGGCCGAATAGGTCCGGATTCTGGACGATGACGCACGCCGTCTCTTCATCGATCAAGCCCGCCAAGTGAGCTGGCTCATCCCGGTTCAAATCCACACCGGCGTTGACCACATCCAGGTCCAGGTATTTGGCGTTGGTGGCGGTGACATCGATGTAGTGAGGATGCAGCCCGCCCGACAGGATCATCTTGGACCGTTTGGTCACCCGGCAGGCCATCATGGCGGCCTCGGCGCAGGCGGTCGCCCCGTCATAGAGGGACGCATTGGCCACCTCCATCCCGGTGATCAGCGAAACCTGGGTCTGGAATTCAAACAGGGCCTGGAGTGTGCCTTGTGAGACTTCCGGCTGATAGGGTGTATAAGAGGTGAGAAACTCGCTGCGCTGGATCAGGTGGTCGGCGCTGGCGGGAATATGGTGGCGGTAGTTACCGGCCCCGATGAACGACGGGACGGATGACGCACCCATATTCTTGGCCGCCAAGCCGCCGATGATGCGCTCTACCTCCCACTCGCCCTTGTGGGCGGGTAAGTCGACCGGCGCGTCCAGCAGTGCGTCCGCCGGAACGTCTTGGTAGAGGTCCTCAATCGCTGCGACACCGATCTCCGCCAGCATCGCCTGGCGGTCCGCGTCGGTCAGCGGCAGGTAGCGCATTAATCCAGGTCCGCGATAAAGTCTTTGTATCCGGCCTCGTCCATCAGGGTTTCAAGCTCCCCGGCATCGGACATTTTGATGGTGAAGAACCAGCCTTCGCCCTGGGCGTCGCTGTTGATGACGGCCGGATCGTCTTCCAACCCGCTATTGGCCTCGACGATCTCGCCAGTGACCGGAGCGTAAACCTCCGCTGCCGCTTTCACGGA
>JAYQGD010000692.1:0-262 GCA_038140415.1 Rhodospirillaceae bacterium | reverse complement strand
TCTCCTCTCAATAGTTCTGACTCTATGGATTTGTGTTTCTCATATGGATGCCTGACCACGTTTGCTTCTAATGGCTTTCCGCGGACAATCAACCCTAGTTTTGTATCCGGCGCGGTATGGGCGGTTTTGACGTATCCCATGGCCACCGGACCTTCCGCCGTCGGGCCGAATCCGCCGCTTGTGACCTCCCCGAGTCGGTTGCCGGACTCGTCTACAATCTCCGTATGCGCCCTGGCCGGGGCCTTACCGGCAGGCTTGATGC
>JAYQGD010000691.1:0-1695 GCA_038140415.1 Rhodospirillaceae bacterium | reverse complement strand
AGTTGGAGGATGGCCGCATCCAGTGCGATGTTTGTCCTCGCTTTTGCAAATTGAATGAGGGGCAGCGGGGTCTCTGTTTTGTCCGCGCGCGCCAAGACGACAAGATCGTGCTGACAACCTACGGCCGATCGTCGGGCTTCTGTATCGATCCGATTGAGAAGAAACCCCTTAATCATTTTCTCCCTGGGACTCCAGTTTTGAGCTTCGGCACGGCGGGTTGCAACCTCACCTGCAAATTTTGCCAAAATTGGGACATCTCCAAGTCCCGCCAGTTTGACCGGCTGCAGGACCAAGCCTCGCCCGAGATGATCGCGGAGGCTGCGCTTCAGACCGGCTGCAGAAGTGTCGCGTTCACCTATAACGACCCGGTAATCTTTCTTGAATACGCGGTGGACGTGGCGCAGGCCTGCCACGAGCGCGGCATTAAGACCGTCGCTGTTTCAGCGGGTTATATTTGTCCCGAGCCGCGAGAAGAATTCTACCGGCATATGGATGCGGCAAATATCGATCTGAAAGCCTTTACCGAGGACTTTTATTTGGATTTATGCTCCAGCCATTTGGCCAATGTTCTGGAGACCCTCGTCTATCTGAAGTACGAAACCGACGTCTGGTTCGAGATCACGACATTGCTGGTCCCCGGCGAAAATGATTCTGACAAAGAACTCAACGAAGAATGCGCCTGGATCGCGGAAAATCTGGGACTAACTGTGCCGGTCCATTTTTCCGCCTTTCATCCCGATTGGAAGATGCAGGACAAACCCCGGACCCCGCCGGAGACGCTCATCCGGGCCCGCAATATCGCCCTCAATCACGGCCTGAAGCATGTCTACCTCGGCAATATTCATAGCCTCGAAGGCTCCAGCACCTACTGCCCCGGTTGCGGCGAGATGTTGATCGGCCGCGACTGGTATCAACTATCGACTTGGCGGCTGACCCAAAGTGGCATGTGCGCCAATTGCGGTTCTTCCGTGGCCGGGAGATTCGAAGACAAACCGGGCAACTGGGGACGTAAGCGCCAGCCGGTTAAACTGCAGGCCTAAGGCGAGTTCAGGTTTCGCTTTACCGTTGCACAGGGTGTGTTAAACGGAGACTCATGCCTCGTTCATTTGTCTGAAACTTTCACGATCCGGATGACACGCAACACCGTCTTTTTCCTGCTCAAGCTTTGCGTCTCTATAGCCTTGATCACGTTTATCGCGCTGAACTTTGATCTGAAGGGTTCTGCCGAGCGGCTACTGAGCATTGACCCCGGCTACGTCGGACTCTCGGTCGTTGTATTCGTGGGACTGTTGTTCAACAACGTCTTCCGCTGGCGGATCGTCATGCTGGCCATCAACGCGTCACTGGATTTTTGGAAAACCTTCCGGTTGCTTTACGCCGGTATCTTTTTTAATCAGACATTGCCCTCTTCCGTGGGCGGGGATGCGGTCAGGATGTATTTGGCGCGTCGGGAGGGGCTCAGCCTTCAAGGCGCCATTAACGGCGTAATGCTGGAACGGGTGGCCACCGTCAGTGGTTTGATCCTGCTGGTCGTTGTTACCCAGCCCTTTCTCCTCAGCCGGATTGGCGATAATCCCGCAAAGTTTGTCTTCCCGGCGCTGGCAGCCGTTGCGCTGATGGGCATTGTTGTAGTTATGCTATTGGACCGGTTTCCGGAACGGTTTCAAACGTGGAAGATTGTCCGAGGCATTGGGC
>JAYQGD010000690.1:0-1696 GCA_038140415.1 Rhodospirillaceae bacterium | reverse complement strand
GAGCAGCACCCGCCCTTCATAGACTTCGATCCCAATGGTGGTGGTCAGCTTAAGCCCGGCGTTCAGGAATTTGTCTAGGACCAGCGCCTCCACGCGGAGGTCCTTGGCCCGGCCTTTGATGCCCCGTTCCTGGATGGCCGCCGATCCGACCGTGGTGCCGGCGCTCACCAGAACCCCGCCGCAGCCGCTGAGCCCGCCGGCCAGAAGAACAATCAGGGCCAGAGGCAATAATTTCCGATGGCGGGTGAACAAGGCTTTCATCGACGATATCCTATCAAATTCAGGTTGCACGGAGGGCATTCCGCATGATCCGGTTATTCCCTAGTCCCGGTTAAAAAATTGTCAATTTGATGGCCGTCGTTGGCAGCAACCCTCAGTCCCAACCGGGCCGCCAGGTCAGAACCAAGTGAAGCTGCCATTTCCGCCGGCTCATGACGATAATGTCGAAGCGCTGGCGGTGCCGGCGGTATGGCCGTTTGCTGCCTATAAAGTTGCCGGCAGCGGTTTCGATTCGCCGCCGCTGTGGGGGGCAACCGCGGCCAGCGCCCGAGCCCGGTCGTCCCGCGCCTTCACCTCGATAAACGCCACGACCGATCCACGCGCCGCAATCAGATCAATTTCGCCGCTGGCGGATTTATAGCCCCGGGCTAGAATCCGATAGCCCTTCAAACGCAAAAACCAGGCGGCTAGGGATTCACTGCGCGCGCCTCGCCGGCAGGTCCGGCGGCGGGAAGCCGTTAATGCAGTCATGTATCCTTCGTCAGATGGAGGGCGCGGTCGTAAAGCGACTTACGGGGCCGGCCGGTGCGCGCCGCCGCCTCCCGTGCAGCGTCCCGGACGCTTAGATTGGTCAACAGTTCTACCAGCAGCACGTCCACCGCCTCGCCGGTCAAGTCGGCGTTTTCCTCGGGCGCGTCGACAATCACCACGATCTCGCCCTTGGGCGCGCCGGCGGCGTCATAATGCGCCGCCAAACCGGATAAGCTGTCCCGGCGCAGTTCTTCGTGCAGCTTAGTGAGTTCCCTCGCAACGGCGGCTGGCCGGTCGCCGAGAACCGCCGCCATATCGGCCAAGCTGGCCGCCAGCCGTTTGGCGCTTTCATAGAAAATCAAACTGGCCGGCACGCTTGCGATACTTTTCAGAGCTTTGGTGCGCTGGCTTTGCTTCGGCGGCAGATAGCCCGCGAACAGAAACCGGTCCGTCGGCCGGCCGGAGAGAACCAGGCCTGTCAGCGCCGCGTTGGCGCCGGGGATCACCGTGACCGTGATGTCTTCTTCAATGCACGCTTGCACCAGCTTATAGCCGGGATCGGAGATGGCCGGCAGGCCGGCGTCAGACACCAGGGCGATCGCCGCTCCATTCTTCAGCCGGGCGATCAATCCGTCGCGGGCCTTGCCGCCGGCATGGTCGTCATAACGGGTCATCCTGGTGTCTATGGCGTAGCCAGAGAGGATTTTTCCGGTGACCCGCGTATCTTCGCAGGCAATTTCATCCGCCGCGTTCAGCGTATCTAGCGCGCGGAGCGTGATGTCGCGCATGTTGCCAATGGGCGTGGCGACCACGTAAAGCCCCGGCGGCAGGGATAAATTTTGGTCGATCAGATTGGTCACATTTCCGCCTTTAAGCCTTGATTATATGATGCTCTTGAAATTTACACCGGTTTACTTGAGTGCAGGGTTTGAATAGGCTGCAAGCG
>JAYQGD010000689.1:0-1697 GCA_038140415.1 Rhodospirillaceae bacterium | reverse complement strand
ACCATACCCACGTCCCCGCCATCCTCACCGTCGTCAACGACGGGGCGGAGGCCTATCGGGATGTGATCCCGCCGGACCGCTGGCATGAGCCCTATATGCCGGAAGCGGAGTTACGCGCCGAAATGGCGGCGGGCGTGGCATTCCTGGGGGAGTTTGAGGGAGAGGCGCTGCTCGGCGTTATGGGGTTGCAGCGGGTCCAGGACGTCTGCCTGATCCGCCATGCCTATGTCCGCACCAGCCGACAAGGACGAGGCGTCGGCTCCCGGCTGATGGCCGCGCTCACGGAAAAGGCGGATGCGCCGCTATTGGTCGGCACCTGGGCGGCGGCGGCGTGGGCGATTGGCTTCTACGAGAAACACGGCTTCCGGCTAACCGACACCGCCGAAAAAACCCGGCTGTTGAAAACTTATTGGACAATCCCCGACCGGCAGATTGAAACCTCGGTCGTGCTCGCCGAAGCGGGGTTTAAACCGGACTAGCCGGCGAACCGGGGTTCGGGAACACCGCGAATGCCCAGGCCGGTGACCTTGAACAACGAGCCCGCCCCGAACTGAGGCTTGGTTTCCACCACGAAATGATCATGAGCCTCCGCGCCTGGGTGATCCACCCGCGCCATGGAGGTGACGTAGACTTCATCCAGGTTTTCGCCGCCGAACATCACGCTGGTGATGTTTTTCACCGGCATGCCGATGCGGCGCTCGACCTCGCCATCCGGGGTGCGACGCACCAACTCCCCGGTGACCAATTCCGCTGTCCACATGCAGCCCTCCGCATCCACGGTGGAACCGTCATTGATCCCCTGCTCGCCTTGGGTGGAGGCAAAGACCCGTTGATTGGCCAGCGAGCCGGTCTCAATGTCATAGTCATAGGCCCAGATCTGGTGCTGGAACGTGTCGGTGACATAGAAGGTCTTGTCGTCAGGGGACCAGCACGGCCCGTTGGTGCAGATGATGCCGCCGCCGATCCGCGTGACGCTCAGGTCCGGATCAAGCCGCCACAGTCCGCAAATGCCCAGCTCTTCCTTATCATCCATGCCGCCGGCGATAAACCGGCCGCGCCGGTCGACCTTGCCGTCGTTCAGCCGGGTGCGCGGTTCGTCCGCCTCGATCTCTACGATTTGGTCCAGGTCTTCCGTATCGAAATCATAGAAATAAAACCCGTCGTCATTGGCCAACACCAGCCCGCCGTCTTTCCGCACAGCCAGGGCGCCGATATCGTGATCGGGGATGGACCGGGTTTCCACCTTGCCGGACTTTGGGTCAAGCCGGAATACATTGTCCTTGCCGGAGCGCCGGCCGGTGCTGTCCACCCAATAGAACAGCCCTGAGTCCACATCCCAGACCGGGCTTTCCCCCAGATAGGTCTCGCAGTCGACGATGCATTCGATTTGATAAGACACGGGGCGCCGCCTAGCCGTTCCAGGCGGTGACCACGTCTTCCGGGCCGATCCGGTTGCGTTCCTTCGGCGCCTCGGTTGGCGTGCCGACGAAGATAAAGCCCAGGATTTCCGTTTCCGGTGTATGCCCCAGCAGTTTCTTGACTTCGGCATGATAGGCCGGCCATTCGGTCAGCCATTGCGCGGCATAGCCCAACGCATGCGCCCCGTTAAGGAGGTTCTGGCAGGCCGCACCGATGGACATCAGCTGCTCAATGAGCGGCACCTTGTGAAGCTTCTCCTGGTTCGGATAACAGGTCAC
>JAYQGD010000688.1:0-1704 GCA_038140415.1 Rhodospirillaceae bacterium | reverse complement strand
GAATGATCGGCAGGAACGATCCGCTTGCCAGTTCGGGGGCTTCGTCCACTTGGGTATAGATGATGTCCAGTTGATCGGCCATTTGACTCTCCTCTTGTCCGGCGGGCGCGCGATTGCCAGTCGGCACAGTCTTTCCGGCACTGCGCCGGCGCGCTCAAGCCACATAATATGTTTAAGTCTCAGATCGTCCGCCGGGGTGCGCCCCAGATCAAGTGTCGTGAACTACGCGTATCGGACGGCGGCAAAATAAGGGCCGGGACGGGCGTTTGCAAGTGACTCCGCGCAACGCAGTCTTTTCAATTTCCATGGAGTTTGGCTACACTTTCAACACAGAAACTTCTTGTCAGCGGAGGCGGCGGACAATGGACGGCGACAGTAAGAAAACCACGGAAAATTGGGCGGACTATGTCTCCGCCAAACCGGACACGACCGGGGGCAAATATCTGCGCAAATTCTGGCAGCCGGTGGCCCTATCCCGCGAGATTGAGGCCGGCAAGGCCATGCCGCTGCATATCCTGGAGGAGAAGTTCACCTTGTACCGGGGGCAGACCGGCACAGCCCATGTGGTCGGTCAACGCTGCGCCCACCGGGCGACCCAGCTCTCGACCGGCTGGGTAAAGGACGACTGCATCCAGTGCATGTATCACGGCTGGACCTACGACGGGAACGGCAACTGCGTTGCCCGGCCCGGTGAGAAACCGTCTGGTCCGTTCGAGCGCGCCAAGATACCGGCCTACCCCACGCAGGAACATCTGGGGGTGATCTTTGCCTATTTCGGCGAAGGCGAGCCGCCGGAATTTCCGCCCTTCGACGGCTACAAGGAGATCGGCCAAATCGAGACCCATGCGCTGGAGTTCCCCAGCAACTGGTTCCAGACCATGGAAAACCATTTCGACGAGACCCATGTGGCCTTCGTCCACACGTTCAGCGGCTCCCACGATAATCTGGGGCGCTCCGAGTACGACCTGCCGGAGATGAACATTTACGAAACCGATTACGGCATGATCCGGGAAACCAAGGTGCCGGGCGGCGCGCTGCGCAAAACGCTGTATCTGATGCCCAATATCATGCGGATCATCATCCCCACCTTTGGCGACCTGACCGAGGTCGGCGGCTGGCGGGACACCTATATCATCCTTGTGCCCACGGATGACGAAAACCACCGGGTGTTCTTTATCAAGAATGTGCATATCGACGACAAAGACATGCCCGCATTCGAGAAGATGCACGCCGCCTTCCAGGACAAGATCAAAGCCGCTCGCCCGGTCCGCGAGATCACCGAAGAAATCCTGGACGGCAAGGGCCATCTCACCGACTACCTGGACCATCCGTACATTCTGATCCTGGAAGACGCGGTGACCCAAGGCGGCCAGGGCCGGATCACCGACCGCAGCCTGGAAATGCTGGGCCGCACGGACGCCGGGGTGGCGGCCTTCAGACGGGTCTATTTACGGGAAATGCAGGCGATGCTCGACGGACGGCCGCTGAAAGACTGGATCCGGCTGAACGAGGAACCGGCGCTGGGGTTTTAGCTCTAAACCCTACAAATGATCATCCAGCACCACGCGGCCGGGTTCCGGGGCGTTTTCGAGCGCCGTGAAGATATCCTCCACACGGTCGACGACGGAGTAGAGCTCCTTGCATTTCGGGTGCGCGAAGCCGTGGGCGATGATGTCGTCCACCAGCCGGTCTACCCCGGCCCAG
>JAYQGD010000687.1:0-1706 GCA_038140415.1 Rhodospirillaceae bacterium | reverse complement strand
GTATCGACGAGATCGAACGGGAAACCAAGCATGATGTGATCGCCTTCCTGACCAATCTGGCTGAACACGTGGGCGAAGAGGCGCGTTTTGTCCACCAGGGCATGACCTCATCGGACGTGCTGGACACTTGCCTCGCCGTCCAATTGGTGCAGGCGACGGATATTCTGCTGGCCGATATGGACCGGCTGCTGGCCGCGCTGAAGAAACGCGCCTTCGAATACAAGGACACGTCGACCATGGGCCGGAGCCACGGCATCCATGCGGAGCCCACGACCTTCGGGCTCAAACTCGCCGGCTTCTATGCGGAGTTTGACCGCAACAAGCAGCGCCTGGAACAGGCAAGGGCCGAGATCGCCACATGCGCCATTTCCGGCGCGGTGGGCACCTTTGCCAATATTGATCCCCGCGTGGAAGAACATGTGGCGGAGAAACTGGGCCTGATCGCGGAGCCGGTCTCCACCCAGGTGATCCCAAGGGACCGCCATGCCATGTACTTTGCCGTGCTGGGGGTGATCGCCAGTTCCATCGAACGGCTGGCCACGGAAATTCGACACATACAGCGCACCGAAGTGCGGGAGGCGGAGGAGTTTTTCTCCAAGGGCCAGAAAGGCTCATCCGCCATGCCCCACAAGCGCAATCCGGTGCTGACGGAAAACCTGACCGGGCTGGCGCGGATTGTTCGCGCCGCCGTGATCCCGGCCATGGAGAACGTAGCGCTGTGGCACGAACGGGATATTTCGCATTCCTCGGTGGAGCGGATGATCGGCCCTGACGCGACGGTGACCCTGGATTTCGCGCTCAATCGTTTGGCCGGCGTGATGGAGAACCTGCTGGTCTATCCAAAGGACATGCAAAAGAACCTGGACCAGTTGGGCGGGTTGATTTTCTCCCAGCGGGTGCTGCTGGCCCTCACCCAGGCGGGCGTCAGCCGGGAAGACGCCTACCGGCTGGTGCAGCGCAACGCCATGAAAGTCTGGGAAGAGGGTGCGGACTTCCTGACCGAGTTGAAAGCCGACAGCGACGTGACCGCGTCTTTAAACGACGCCGAACTGACGGAACTGTTCGATCTCGGCTATCATACCAAGAACGTGGACGTGATCTTTAAGCGGGTGTTCGGCGAGGCTTAACAGGAGGCGGACAGAAAACCATGGCAATTGAGCAAAGCATCAGGGACCTCATTTTCAACGCCCACGCGGACAACGCCGTGTGCCTGCTGGGAACCATGGGCGAACATGGCCCCAACATCAGCCCCAAAGGCAGCATGATCGTCTATGACGACGAGCATCTGGCCTATTGGGAGCGCTCGAAGAAACTGGCGCTGGATAATCTGCGGGCCGAGCCCCGTGTGGTGGTGATCTATTCCAACCGTGGCAAATTCGAACGCAAGGAAGTGCCATATCCCGTTGGCATCCTGCGGTTCTACGGCACGGCCGAGGTAGTGGAGCGGGGCGAGCTGCGGGATAGAATCCGCACCATGCTGCCTGAACGTGAAATCAATCACGAGGGCGCGGAGGAAGGTTTCGCCGTGCTGATCAAGCTGGATCGCGCCGAAGATATGCGCGGCACATCGGTGATGTAAGGACCGGCTAAGCCGGCTGCAATCTCGAATTCAAAACGTGGCGGAAGCTGAACAGGATCGCCAGATTGACGATGCCGGCGGCGCTGCCGATGGCGAACGATAGGACATAATTTCCGGTCACATCAAA
>JAYQGD010000686.1:0-1708 GCA_038140415.1 Rhodospirillaceae bacterium | reverse complement strand
GTCCTTGGTAATGCCGTGCGCTTCGAACATCTTCACCCAGCGTTCCTGCACCTCGGCTTCCTGATACACATCAAAATATTTGAGGAACAGCTTGGAACCCGGCACCGCCTTCACCACATCGGCCCAGAGGGAGACAACGTCCTCGTTGGCCTTTTCCGGCTTGTTGAAGACGCCGAAAGTGATATGGCCGTTGGTCTTGGCTGGCAGGGGCGAAATCTCGTGAAAATCGTTCTTTTTTTGGTACTGATAGAAAATCGGCAGGCGGTAGAGTTCTTCGGTAAACCGCTCAGGCGTGTCCGCCGGATGCAGAAAATCATCGGTCAGGAAATAGTCCATCTCTGCCAGACCTGTCGTGGCGCAGTCGTGGTAGCTGATCTGTACCGGCGCGGCCCTGTGGGAGGCGATGGTCGGCCGGTTGCCATTGAACCGCCCGGCCAGGAACACGGCGATATCAATTCCGTCCTCCTCGAGCCAGCGCGCGACGGTGGCGTCGTCATAGTCCACGGTGGATTTCCAATGGTCGGTATTTTCCTTCAGGATTTGGGAAACCGGGTCGGGATTATCGACCTGGGCGTAAAGGAATACCTCGAAATTGTCGTGATCATGGTTCAAGAGAACCGGCGAGACGTTGCCACACACGACGTGGGTCTTAAAGTCCGACGAAATATAAGCGACCTTCAACTTCCGGTCGGGCGAGCGATCCTTGTTGGGAAAAGTCTTCTCACTCGTGCCCGGGATCACGTTGATCTTGCGTGCGTTGACGTGGGCTTGGAACAATTCTTCCGAGCTCAGGCCCGGCATGTTCAACAGCGCGAACATTAAGTTTTTCTGCGGGGCGACGGCGTCCGGTTTGAGTTCCAGCGCTTTCTTGTAGCATTCCAGCGCCTTGTCCATATCGGCAAACGCTTGATAGGTGGCGCCCAGTTCATTGTAGTACTCGTAGGCGTCGCCGTTGAGCTCGATCGCCGTCTTGGCGGCTTCGAAAGCTTCCTTGTAGCGCGCCAGTTTGCGCAGCGACACGCTCATATTGATGTAATAGGAGCCCGCATCCGGGTGAGCGTCGGCCAGTTCCCTGAACAACTCCACGGCCTTTTTGTCCTGGCCCACATGGGAGACCAGGGCCGCCAGATTGTTTTTCGCCTGGGTATGTTCGGGATCGAGCTCCAGGGTGATGATAAAAGAGATCTGGGCGCGAACATTGTCCTGGGTTTTGCGGTACAAACAGCCGAGATTGTAGTGAATGCCGGCATCCTTAGGATCGAGCTGGATGCATTTTTCGTAATAGTCGATGGCCTCTTCGGTCTTGTCGGCCAGCGCATAGGTGTTCGCGATTTCCCGAACGACCGGCAGGCTCTCCGGTTCCAGCGCCTCAAGCTCCTTCAGAAAGGGCAGTAACTCGTTGCCTTTGCCCAGCTGGCGGACCAGCGGGACCAGCGTATCCAGCGCGTTTACATAGGTCGGATCAATTTTTAAGGCTGCTTCGTAGGACTCGACAGCCGATCCGACCAAACCGGACTTAAGAAACGCGTTGCCCAAATTGTAATGGGCCTGGACGAAATCGGGAGAGATGTCCACCGCGCGGGAGATCAGCTTGACCGCCTCGGCATGCATACCCATTTCGTCGGCGATCATGCCCAACAGATGCAGCGCGTGAATGTTATCCGGCTCCTGCGCGAGGATATCCCGATAGATGCTTTCGGCTTTGGAG
>JAYQGD010000685.1:0-1709 GCA_038140415.1 Rhodospirillaceae bacterium | reverse complement strand
AATCGTAAAAGCCATGAGATCGTCCAGCAGGGCCTGACAATCCTGAGCTGCCTGACCCACCGGGGCGCAGCGGGCGCAGACCCGTTGTCCGGTGACGGCGCGGGCATTCTGATCCAAATACCGGACAAGTTCCTGCAAGAAGAATGTAAGGAGTTGAATATCTCCCTCCCCGCCGCCGGCAATTATGGCGTGGGCCTGATTTACTTGCCCCGGGGCGAAAAAGCCCGGGCAGCCTGCGAACAAGTGGTCGAAGAAACTATCACAGCCGAAGGTCAGACCGTCCTGGGCTGGCGGGATTTACCCACCGACAACACTACCTTGAGCGAGGCGGTCCGGGAAACGGAACCGTTTATCCGCCAAGTATTTATCGGCCGCGGTGACAATTGCGCCGACGAGGATGCATTCGAACGCAAATTATTCGTCATTCGAAAACAGTCCAACAACCACATCCAGGAAAATAAGCTAGCCGGCGAAGAAAGTTATTATGTGCCCACCATGTCGGCCAGGACCATCTGCTTCAAAGGCATGATGCTGGTCGAACGGGTTGGTTCATATTTTACCGATCTTTTGGATGAACGGGTAGAATCGGCCCTGGCGCTGGTGCATCAACGTTTCTCCACCAACACGTTCCCATCTTGGGAACTGGCCCAGCCTTTCCGCTATCTCTGCCACAACGGTGAAATCAACACGCTCCGCGGCAACATCAACTGGATGGCGGCCCGACGGCATTCCATGCAGTCCGACCTTTTGGGCGAGGATCTGGATAAGCTGTGGCCATTGATCGCCGACGGCCTGTCCGACTCGGCCTCGTTCGACAATGCGCTCGAACTCCTGGTGGCCGGCGGATACTCGCTGGCTCATGCCATGATGCTGATGATTCCGGAAGCATGGAATGACAATCCCCTGATGGATGATGAGCGCCGCGCGTTCTACGAGTACCACGCCGCACTGATGGAGCCGTGGGACGGCCCCGCGGCCGTTGCCTTTACCGATGGCAAGCAGATCGGCGCGACCCTGGACCGCAATGGCCTGCGCCCCGCCCGCTACGTGGTGACCGAGGATGATTTGGTGGTCATGGGCTCCGAGGTCGGCGTGTTATCCATCGCGGACGAAAAGGTTGTCCAGAAATGGCGTCTGCAGCCCGGTAAAATGTTCCTGATCGATCTGGAACAGGGCCGGATTATTGACGATACAGAGTTGAAAGCCGATCTGGCAAAGGCACATCCCTATCAGACCTGGCTGAACAAGACTCAGATCAAACTCGAAGATCTACCAGCTGAAGAAGAACCGGTGCCGCCGGATCATCAGGCTCTGTTGGATCGTCAGCAGGCGTTCGGCTACAATCAGGAAGACATAAAATTCTTCCTGACCCCGATGGCCATCAGCGGACAGGATCCGGTCGGCTCCATGGGGCGGGATATCCCCCATGCCGTGCTCTCCGACCGGCCCAAGCTGCTCTACGATTATTTTAAGCAGGCATTTGCCCAGGTGACCAACCCGCCGATCGATCCAATCCGCGAGGAATTAGTCATGTCGCTGGTTTCGCTCATCGGGCCACGACCGAATCTGCTCGATCTGGACTCTGGCGGCAGTTACATGCGCTTGGAGGTTAACCAGCCGATCCTATCCAACGAGGATCTGGAGAAAATCCGCCATATCGACAGCCGGATTGAATCCTTCCGCTCGATTACCCTGGATATGTGCTATCC
>JAYQGD010000684.1:0-1712 GCA_038140415.1 Rhodospirillaceae bacterium | reverse complement strand
CAAAGGCGTTGCCGGGCAGGATCACGCCGATGCAGCCTTCCAGCGCCATGGCGCGCTCGAACTCCGCCACAGCCGCGTCCATATCGGCCAGGGGCAGGGAGGCATAAAAGGCGATCCGGCCGGGATACTGTTTGGCGTAGTCCGCGTATTCGTTGTTGATGGCTTGCAGGAAGGGCAGGCCGACCTCAACCGGCATCCGTTCCGCCCATTGATAGGGACCGAAAGTGGACAGCACCGCCGTGGTGATGCCGCAGTCATCCATCTCTTTCATGCGTACTTCGATGTCATCGAACGCGCCGTCCACCGGGGTCGTGCCGCGCACGGTTTTCATTACCTCGACGCCGTCTTCGGTGGTGATGCACGGGGCTTCCGAGCGGGCCCGCAGCATGTCGATAATCGCAGGCGGTCGCCAGTGAGAGTGCATGTCGATGGCCATGGCCGGTCTCCTTTAAGTAAGAGCGCTGTTGTACTGAAAGCTAGGCCACTTGCATTTCGCACACAAGAGGCTTTGCGGTCTTAGAGTCCGGGCAATCCGTCCCGCGCGAAGTCGTAGCCTTCCTTCACCACGCATTCGATGAGGTACGGTTTGCCGTCCGCTGTGATCTTCATGGCTTGTTTTAGTGCCGGGATGAAGTCACCGGGCTGCTCCACCCGTGTCGCGCCGACGTTCAGACCCTGCGCCACCAGGGAATAATTGCCGCTGACCGTGAGCGCGCCGTATTTCTCGGTCGAGGTCACCAGCACATCCCGTTCCGCCGCCATGACGCCATTATTAAAGACGATGGTGAGTGAGCCGATGCCGTTCCGGGCCGCCGTCTCCAAATCCATGCCGGTCATGCCGATGGCCGCGTCGCCCATCACATTGATGCAAAGTTTCTCCGGCGCGGCGAGCTTGGCGCCCATATTGAGCCCGAGCCCGTAACCCAACTGCGTCGATTTGCCCCACCCCAAATAAGACAGCGGCTGGGTCGCCTGCCAGAAGGGCAGGAGCTGTTCCCGAGGACTGCCGGAATCATGGGTGATGATCACATTGTCCTTATCCACCGTGTCCATCATGTCCTGGATGATCCGGTACTGATTGATAGGCGTTTCGTCGGAGGTCAGTTGATCGTTCCAGTCGGCCAGCCAGGCGTCCCGAATGCCGGCGATCTCCTGGCTCAGGCTTTGCAGCGCGCCGTCCGCCGGCGCTTTGCCCCGCTTTTCGGCGATGGCGTTGATCAGTGCCTGCAGGACCAGTTTGGAATCGCCGAGGACGCCCAGCTCCGCTTGGTAATCTTTATTAATGTCGCTGGCGTCGTTGGTGGAATGGATAATCCGTTTGCCCGGCGGCACCATTGGTCCGAACGGGGTCTTGGTCAGGCTGGAGCCGATAGCGAACAGCACATCGCAGCGTTTCATCATCTCGACCAACTGGCGCGGCCGCGACCGGGTGCTGGCCCCCAGGGATAAGGCATGGTTTTCCGGGAAGGCGCTTTTGCCGGGGTTGGTGGTCATCACCGGCGCGGGCAGCATTTCCGCTAGCGCCACCAGTTCCTCGGTCGCGTCCGCGTAGAGCACGCCCTGGCCGGCCCAGATCACCGGGTTCTCGGCAGCCAGCAAGGCATCAGCGGCACGGGAGACGGCTTCCTTCTCTGCCGCCAGGGGCAGGGGCTCGACGGGCGTGTAATCGATCTCGCCCTCAAACTCCTGCTCCCAGACCTCGGCGGGAATTT
>JAYQGD010000683.1:0-1716 GCA_038140415.1 Rhodospirillaceae bacterium | reverse complement strand
GCCACCTGTTTCATCGCCTTCACCTGCGCCGCCGATCCCACACGGGACACGGACAGGCCGACGTTCACCGCCGGGCGAATACCACGATAGAACAGATCAGTTTCGAGGAAGATCTGACCGTCGGTAATGGAAATCACGTTGGTTGGAATGTACGCCGACACGTCGTTGGCCTGGGTCTCGATCACCGGCAGTGCGGTGAGCGAGCCGGCACCCATATCGTCGTTCATTTTGGCTGCGCGTTCCAGCAGGCGGGAGTGCAAATAGAACACGTCGCCCGGATAGGCTTCACGTCCCGGCGGGCGGCGGAGCAGCAGGGACATCTGCCGGTAAGCGACAGCCTGCTTGGTCAAATCGTCATAGAAAATCACCGCGTGCATGCCGTTGTCGCGGAAATATTCACCCATGGTGCAGCCCGTGTAGGGCGCCAGGAACTGCATCGGCGCCGGTTCGGACGCCGTGGCGGCGACCACGATTGAATATTCCATCGCGCCGTTTTCTTCCAGCACCTTCACCAGCTGCGCGACGGAGGAGCGTTTCTGCCCGACCGCCACATATACGCAGAACAGCTTTTCAGAATCGTCCTTGGCGGCGTCGTTGATTTTCTTCTGGTTCAGGATCGTGTCGATAATGATCGCGGTCTTGCCGGTCTGACGGTCGCCGATGATGAGCTCCCGCTGGCCGCGGCCGACAGGGATCAGGCTGTCGATGGCCTTGAGGCCGGTCTGCATCGGCTCATGCACGGATTTCCGCGGGATGATGCCCGGCGCCTTCACTTCGATCAGCTTGCGTTCCTTGGCGTTCACGTCGCCCTTGCCGTCGATCGGATTGCCCAGCGCGTCAACCACGCGGCCCAGCAATTCCTTGCCGACGGGTACGTCGACGATTTCACCGGTCCGCTTGACCGTGTCGCCTTCCTTGATGTTCCGGTCATCGCCGAAGATCACGACACCCACATTGTCTTCTTCCAGGTTCAGCGTCATCCCTTTGATACCGCCCGGGAATTCGACCATCTCACCGGCCTGGACCTTGTCCAGTCCGTAGACACGGGCAATACCGTCGCCGACCGACAACACTTGGCCGACTTCGGCGACTTCCGCTTCGGTGCCGAAATTTTGAATCTGTTCTTTGAGAATTGCGGAGATTTCCGCTGCGCGGATTTCCATTATCCAACCCCTCTCATGGCGAGCCGCAACTGCTGCAGCTTAGTGCGAATTGATGAATCCACCATCCGCGATCCCAGCCGGACGACGAGGCCGCCCAGCAACTCAGGATCGACTTTGGCGTTAATGCTGACGTTTCCACCCATGGACCGTTTCAGCACGCTTTCGAGTTCCGCCGTCTGCTTGTCGGACAGCGGTGTGGCGGACGTCACGTCGGCGGTAACTTCACCCCGGCGTCCGGCCAGAATTTGGAGATAGCCTTTAATAATGTCGGAGATTGCAAACAGGCGGCGGTTGGCTGCGGCGACGCCGACAAAATTCTTGGTGAGGTCCGAGGCCCCGGCCTGATCCAGGATCGCCTGCATGGCCTTGCCCTGTTCACCACGGGAAATAACCGGCGAGCGCACCAGCCGGCTTAGGTCAGCGCTTTCCCGGATCAACGCATCCAGGCTGCGGAGATCATCCGCCACCTGATCCAATGCATTTTGGGATTCCGCCAGCTCGTACAAAGCGGTGGCATAGCGACCGGCTAACCCGGTTACGCCTGTCGTATCGG
>JAYQGD010000682.1:0-1717 GCA_038140415.1 Rhodospirillaceae bacterium | reverse complement strand
GCTTTCCCGCCGGTCCATGTCCTTAATGAAGCTTGTCATGGATTCGTTCACGAACAGGCCTTTCTGCCCGGTTTCCGGGTGTGTGCGAACCACGGGGTGCAGCGCCGGCGTATAGCTCGCCTTCTGCTCGCGCTTATAAATTTGGTAGTCCTTCTCCCACAATTCAGGCCGGACATGTTCGTCATAGGGCTGATAGGAATCGTGATACGCCCAGAGCCCGTCCACATGAGCCCTCATCCGGTCCGACAGGCCTTCATAGGCAGCGACGCCGTTTACCCAGATTGTATCGCCACCCTCGACCGGGATGTCCTTCGCATACAGGGTCGTGCCCATGGACGGCTTTTCCCGGCCGACAAAGTCCGTGTGCCATAAATCGCGGGTGACATGGGGCGGATTATCCGAATCGTATTCCAGGATATCGATTTCCGGCACGGTCGGGTGTTTCTCGAACCCAGAGACGGACGCGGGCTGCAAATCGCCAAACCGGCGGGAGAAGGCGACCTGCTGTTCCTCGGTCAGGTTCTGATCCCGGAAGACGATGACCGTCCGGTCCAGCAACGCCTGATGAATTTCATCAAACTGCCGGTTGGTGAGGTCCTGCGACAGATCGATGTCCTCAATGATCGCACCGCAAGCCGGCGACATTTCGTCCACTTGAATGGTCTCGTAGGCCATACCGACCTCCCTCTAATTGTTTTTGTCGTCGCCGCAGAGTAGCAAAGTACACGTGTATCCGAAAAGTCCGGCCAAGGCCGAAGTTCGCTTAAGCAAACACCACCTCGGTGGAGCAGCGCCGGAGCTCCCGCTTCTGGGCGAAGTCATACGGCCGGCCCCGGTGCAGGGTACAGCGGTTGTCCCACATCACGATGTCGTGGTTCTGCCATTCATGGCGATAAACGAATTCCCGCTGGGTCGCATGCTCCAATAGGTCCAGCAGGAACATGCGCGCCGCCGCCGTTGGCATGCCTTCAATCTCGCGGGTGTGAATGCCGATGAATAGAGATTTTCGCGCGGATTCCGGGATCGTATGAACGATCGGCCAGTGGACCGGGGGCAGTTTCTCCATCCCTTCCGGGGTAAAATGCGCGCCGCCCAGCATGTTCCGGGAGTGAAAGGCCCAGTGCTCGGCGACCAGATCATTGACCCGCTCCTTCATATCGTCGTCCAGCGCATCATACGCCGCCCGCTGATCGGCGAATTCGGTCTGACCGCCCTCGTCGGGCAGGTCGATGCCGCAAAGGATGGAATATTGCGCCGGCGGATTTTTGAAGGAGCTGTCGCTGTGCCACATCTGATTGGCGATCAGCGAGACGTTGCGGGCATTGTCCGTGGCCAGCACGGCACCGTCATAATCCACATTCGCCAGATCGATCACGTCCGGATTTTTCAGCCGCTGTTTCCGGTTGCTGGCCAGGTTCAATCCGGCGTCGATGGGCCCAAAATTTTTGGTGAAGGCCGCATGCTGATCCTCCGTAATCGGCTGATTACGAAACACCAATATGGCATATTCATTAATTCCACTTTGGATTGAAGAGACCTGATCCGGCGTCAGCGGCTCCCGAAGGTCAACGCCGGTGACTTCGGCGGCGAAAACGGAGTGAAGCGGTGTGATTTGAATCGACATTGAAATTTCCTCTCTCGCACACCATATAAGAATTTCCGGGGGCTCGGGTCAACGGTGTCGCATTGGCCTTTTAATCTCCAATAGAATAAACTG
>JAYQGD010000681.1:0-1718 GCA_038140415.1 Rhodospirillaceae bacterium | reverse complement strand
ATGGCCACCATGACCAAGTGGTGCGACCGGGTCGTTGACGGGTCCAAGGCGGTTGATCAGTTCCGCACCGCCTGGACCGAGATGCAGTCCGGCCGGCCCGGACCCGTCGGGCTGGAGATACCCGTCGATGTTTGGACGGCGGAAACCTCCTTTGACCCATCGGCTTTGACCGTTGAGCCAACCGCCAACCGCGCCCCGGACGATTCCGAAATTGCCGCCGCGGCGGATTTGATCCGCCAGGCCAAGCGGCCCCTAATCGTGGTCGGACGCGGGGCGCAGGATGTCAGTCAAGAGGTGCGCCGCTTCGCCAAGGAAATTTCGGCCGGAGTCGTACACTTCCGGTCGGGCCAGGGCGTGATGCGGGCTGATGATGATCAAAGCATCGGCATTCCGGTGGCCCACGCCCTTTGGCCGGACTGTGATCTGGTGATTGGGCTGGGCAGCCGTCTAATGACCCAGAAAGTCCAGTGGGGCGTGGATGAGGCCATTAAAATACTTCACATTGATCTGGACCCGGATGTACTGACCCGGATGCGGCCCGCGGATGTGGGGATCGAGGCCGACCTTATTCACGCCATGCCGAAGCTCAACGCGGCAGTAGAGGGACAACAGCCTGACCGCACAGACTGGCTGGATGACATCCGCCGCGCCAAGGAACGCAAAACTCAGGAATATGCGGAAAACCTCGCCCAACAGATCGGCTGGCTCTCCGCCATCCGTGATGTCCTGCCGGACAACGGCATCCTGGTCGATGAGCTCACCCAAATCGGCTACGTCTCCCGGTTCGCCCATCAGGCGTTCGAACCCCGCACCTTTCTGTCCTCAGGGTTTCAGGGGACACTGGGCTGGGGGATCGCCGCGGCGTTAGGCGCCGCCCACGCGCGCCGGGATGTGCCCGTGGTTTCCATCTGCGGTGACGGCGGGGCGATGTTCACGATCGCGGAACTGGCCACCGCCCGGCATCACAAAATACCGCTGACCGTGATTGTGATGAACGATAACGCGTACGGAAATGTCCGGTCCATCCAGCGGGACAATTACCAGGAACGCTATATCGCCTCCGATCTGACCAGCCCCGATTTCGTCAAACTGGCGGAAAGCTGCGGCGTCAGAGGCGAACGGGCGGCGACACCCGACGAACTCCGTTCCGTCTTGGCCGACGCCATCGCCACCGATGAGCCCACGGTGATTGAAGTCCCGCAGGGGCAGGTGCCCTCGCCCTGGGACTATGTCCTGCTGCCGAAAGTGAGAGGTTAAGCGGCTAGCCCGCCAGCGCGGCCTTTTGTTCGTCCTTAAAGCCGACAACGACGACCGAGCCGGTCTCGAACACCGGGCGTTTGATCAGCGCCGGATGCTGTTCCATCAGATCAGCGGCCTTGGCCTCGGTCACACCGTCCTTGTCCGCCTCGTCCAGCCCCCGCCACGTGGTGCCGCGCCGGTTCAATAATGTCTCCCAACCGGCCGCCGCCACCCAGGCGTCTAACTGGGCGCGGGTAAACCCATCCTTGCGCAGATCCTTGAAGTCATGATCCAGGCCCTGATCCGCCAGCCACGTCAGCGCCTTTTTACACGTGTCGCAGTTCTTCAGTCCGTAGACGGTGATCATGTTGCGTCTCTCCTTCTTGACTATGTCCCTGAGTAGGGATCGAAGCCCGGCCGGTCAACAGCAGGACGGGCTAGCCCCGAACGACTCCCTCGTGTAGTCTCCTGAACCAATA
>JAYQGD010000680.1:0-1719 GCA_038140415.1 Rhodospirillaceae bacterium | reverse complement strand
TCCTTCATCAAATGGTCGGTGGAGCAGGGCTACACGGTCTTTGTCGTCTCCTGGGTAAACCCGGACGGGTCCCACCGGGATAAAAGCTTCGACGATTACGCCAAGGAAGGCATCTTTGCCGCGCTCGAAGGCGTGGAAAAAGCCACCGGCGAGAAGCAAGTGAACGCCATCGGCTACTGCATCGGCGGCACGTTGATGGCCGCGGTGCTGGCCTATATGGCGAAGAAGCACGACGACCGGATTTCCAGCATCACCTATTTCGCCGCCCAGGTGGATTTCGAAGAAGCCGGCGATCTGAAGATGTTCTCGGATGCGCAGCAGGTGGAAACCATGGAACGCCAGTTGCTCGGCAAAGGGTATCTGGACGCCGGCTACATGGCGTCCACGTTCAACATGCTGCGGGCCAACGATTTGATCTGGTTCTTCCACGTGAACAACTACCTGATGGGCAAGGAGCCGCCCAAGTTCGACCTGTTGTTCTGGAATGCGGATGCCACCCGGTTCCCGGCCCAGCTCCTGCTGGATTACCTCATGAACATGTATGTGGAGAACCGGCTGTCCAAACCCGGCGGGTTCACCCTGTTGGGCGAGAAAGTGGACTTGCGGGACGTCAATATCCCGGTCTATCTGCAGGCGACGGTGGAAGACCATATCGCGCCGGCGGAATCGGTCTTTAAGGCGACCAAGCTTTACAGCGGACCGGTGAAGTTCGTGTTGGGCGGCTCCGGCCATATCGCCGGGGTGATCAACCCGCCGCACAAGAGCAAGTACCAATATTGGACCAACAGCTCGAAGAAAAATTACAACTCGGTCGAGGCCTGGCAAAAGGACGCCAAGGAAACGGCTGGTTCCTGGTGGCCGGATTGGGACAAATGGCTGTCGAAACTGTCCGGCGACAAGGTGCCGGCGCGCAAGATCGCCAATGCCATTGAGCCGGCGCCGGGGTCTTATGTTAAAGTCCGGTCAGACGGATAACACGGAGGCGCATCATGAAATTTAAGATCGATATTGAATGCACGCCGCAGGAAGCGCGGGACTTTTTCGGCTTGCCGAATGTGGACAGCCTGAACAAGGCGATCATGGATCACGCGCAGGAACAAATGACCTCGCAGATGAGCGCCATGGACCCTGAAACGTTCCTCAATACCTGGATGCCCGCCGGCACCAAGATGATGGAAAACTTCCAGCAGCAATTCTTCAGCCAGTTCAGCGGCGAGGACAAGGGGAAAAAATAACGCCCGTTTAGGGCAGCACCCCCTCCCTTACCCTCCCCCATCAAGGGGGAGGGGATAACACAGCATCACCCCTCCCTTGATGGGAGGGGTCGCGCGTTCAGCGCGGGGGAGGGTGGCGGCATGACGAACCCTATGGGTTCATCACCCCATAAACGACGGGCGGGGCATCAGGTCGGAATACTTGTATTGCTCCTTGAGCATCAGCTCGATCAGCCGCGCCTTGTCGTCTTGGGCGCCGAGCTCGTTCCAGAGGTTTTCCAGCTCCAGCGGGTCCTTATCCCGGTCATAAAGCTCGCCGAAATCATCATCCACCCAAAGTGTCAGCCGCCAGCGTTCGTCGACAAAGCTGCGGACCCGGAAGAATTTCTCCACGTCCACGTTTTCCGGCAGTTCGTCAGCCTCGATGATGAGGCCAGGCCGGTCCGGCGTCTCGCCCTTGGTTGCGGCTGAGACAATATCCACCCCTTGCACCCCGGTGTAGGGC
>JAYQGD010000679.1:0-1727 GCA_038140415.1 Rhodospirillaceae bacterium | reverse complement strand
TTCCCGGAGGTAGGGGTCGGTCTGTTTCCTGAACCGGGCGCGGGTGTCGTTGCGGACCCGCTCCACCGCGGCTTCGGCGCTGAGGCCCGAACCGATGGCTTCGCGAATGCGGCCAATCCAGCCGGCGTCTTCGGCGAACATGCGGTAGGCTTCCAGAATTTCCCGGGATTCTCCGCCGCCGGACAATGGAGCGGATTCCAGCAGTTCATCGATGGCGCCGTGCATTTCGGCGATGGCTTTTTCCAGCCGTTTCATTTCCTCGTCGGGGTTCTCACCGATCAACTTTACGATGGTGACTCGTTGCTCGTGCCGTACCGCGCGCCCAATCGCCAGCCCTCCATTGAGCCGGACCCCGTCCAGGGTCACCGGCAGGATGCCTTCGCCGTCGACCGCGTTTCGTTCATCGGAATTGATCAGGTCGCCGCCGGCGATCAGCTCGGCAATCACCATGGCGATGGTCTCAAGAGTCTCAAGTTCTTCGTCCAGATAGCGTCGTTTGGTCTGGTTCTGAACCGCCAGAACGCCCGAGACCCGTCCGCCCCGGAGTATCGGCACCCCGGCCAGAGACCGGAAAATTTCCTCGCCGGTTTCCGGCCGATAGGCAAAGGCCGGATGGTTCTGCGCATCCTCCAGCGCCATCGGCCGCGCGGTTGTGGCGATGGCACCGATCAGACCTTCACCGATGTTCAATCGGGTACGATGGATGGCGTCCGGGTGCAGGCCGGTCGCGGCGAACAGTTCCAGAACCTCGCCGGCGCGCAGCACGTAGACCGAGCACACTTCGGCGACCAGATCGGTGGCGATGATCTGGACGATGCTGTTCAAGCGCTCCTGCGCCGAACCTTCGTCGGCCATCACATCGCGCAGCCGGCCCAGTAGCCGCCGTGTCTCGGTTAGATGAGGGGCGCGCGCCATCTCGTTCAATAACTCCCCCGGGACGTCATCGCCCCGTCAGCCACGTTTTGAATGTCGTGTGGCGATCCCCCTCCAGGAATGCGCCGGGATCCGCTAATCGCCGTCCAGGCCGAATGCGGCATGCAGCGATCTGATTGCCAGCTCCGTATACTGGGCATCCACCAGCACGCTCACCTTAATCTCGGACGTGGAGATCACCTTGATGTTGATCCCCTTGTCGGCGAGCGCCTGGAACATGGTCTTGGCCACGCCGGCATGGCTGCGCATGCCGACGCCGATGACGGAAATCTTAACCAGATCGTCGTCCGATGTCAGTTCGTCATAGCCGATCTCGTCCTTCTGAGATGACAAGACGTTGACCGCCGTCTGCAGGTCCGTTTTACCCACGGTGAAGGTCATGTCGGTCGTTTTGCCGTTTTCCGAAATGTTCTGGACGATCATGTCCACATTGACGGCGGCATCGGCGAGCGAGCCGAATATTCCGGCGGCGACGCCGGGGCGGTCCGACACCCGGAGAAGGGTGACCTTGGCTTCATCCCGGCTGTGTGAAATTCCGCTGACTACCTGCTTTTCCAAAATTTCGTCCTCGCTTACGACAAATGTTCCAGGGCCGTCTTCAAAACTGGACCGGACCTGAAGGCGAACCTGATGGTTCATCGCCAGTTCCACGGACCGGGTTTGCAACACCTTGGCCCCGAGGGACGCCATTTCCAGCATCTCCTCGTAGGTGATTCTATCGAGCTTCTTCGCCTTCGGTTCGATCCGCGGATCGGTCGTATAGATGCCGTCCACGTCAGTATATATATCACAGC
>JAYQGD010000678.1:0-1729 GCA_038140415.1 Rhodospirillaceae bacterium | reverse complement strand
TCATCCCTTTGCAACGTCTATTTTATAGATGATAAAAGTAACGAATAATATAAGTAGAGCCATCCTCTTGTGCGCAGCCCTTCTCGCCATGATTGGGGTAACCGCAGCGGGCAAGACCCCCACCGTGTCGGTGGCGGTCCCCGCCACTGCGGATGCCACGCATCAGCGGATCGCGCAGGTCTTCGCGTCCCAGCTACACCAACGCTGCGGCCTCCGGGTCGAAGGCGGAAGCGGAGGAGACATCGTGGTCGAACTGGTGCTTGGCTCCGGCGGAGCCCCGGACGGATACAGCATCAGCGACCGGAAGGGCGGGGGCACGCTGATCACCGGCAATAACCACCGCGGCCTGCTCTATGGCGTCGGAAAATTCCTCCGCTCCAGCACCTACGAGGACGGCGGGGGAAACGCCACCTTCGTCCCCGGAACCTGGCGGGGCTCCTCCGCCCCGGTCCAGCCCCACCGGGCCGTTTACTGGTGGACACACATCGGCCCTCGATGGCGGAATTCCGAGCTGGAAAACATCCGCCTCGATGTCGAGGAAATGGGGCTGTGGGGGGTGAACGTCATCGCCGGGTGTTTTCCGGTGCAGGGCGGCTACGGCAAGATCCCGGGCTACAGGGGGTTCGACGATCCCAAGCTCGCCGGTCTGCTCGCGCGCATGGAGACCATGCTCAAGACGGCCCGGGCACTGGGCCTTCGAACCTGCCTCTTTGTCGTCCCTAACTCCGCTTACAGCGGCGCCCCCGCCGACATCCGCGCCACCCCGCACCAGAACCAGTGCGGCGGGAATCACGGCGTCTTGGTCTGTCCAAGCACCCCCCAAGGAGAGGCCTACCTGCTCAAGCAATGGGAGGGTGTCTTGAAACACTTCCAGGTCATCGGCATCGATGAATTGGTCTTCTTCCCCTATGACGAGGGCGGTTGCGGATGCGAACGCTGCCGCCCTTGGGGCGGCAACGGGTTTTTAAAAATATCCCGGGCGATACAGCGGATGGCCGACACCCTCTATCCGGACGTCGAGATCGCGCTGTCCACCTGGTGCTTTGACAAGGATCCCAAAGCCCCTAACGAAACCGAGAAGCTCGCGGAGGCGTTGGATAAAGATCACCGTTGGGTCGATTACATCATGCCGGATTACCGTGTGCCGGGATACTTCCCGCAGAAAATGATCGACCATGGCGTTCCGGGCAACCTGCCCGCGATCAACTTCGCAGAAATCAGCATGAAATGGCACGGCTGGAACAACGAGAAACGGGGCCTCTCCCCGAATCCCGCGAAGGTCGCCGAAATGTGGGCGCTGACCAAGGACCACTACCAAGGCGGCATCATTCCCTATTGCGAGCACATCTACACCGATGCCGACATGGTCATGCTGGCCCAGCTCAGCTGGGCGCCCGACCGTCCCGTGGACGATGTCCTGCAGGAATACACACGCTTCGAGTTCTCGGCTACTCATTCCTCCGACGTGATCGAGGCCATCCGTCGCAACGAGGCGGGCCACACAGACCAGGCCGCGCGCATCCTCAAATCGGTGGAACCCAAACTCACCACCTTCCAACGTGACGCCTGGAGGTGGCGCTCACTCATGTGCCGGGTGACCGGCGCCAGCGCTAAGTCCATTAACTATGGTGTCGAGCCGCCGCGTAACCGAATCGGACTTGCCAGGGCCAATCACCGCGAACAAGGCGCTGCAGCAGACGCGGACAAGCCGCGCCGCTGAGCTTAGTCG
>JAYQGD010000677.1:0-1731 GCA_038140415.1 Rhodospirillaceae bacterium | reverse complement strand
CCTGGATCGGTGAGAAGGGCGGTTGCGCGGACGATTACGAATTCGGCGCCCCGGAGATTAAATAGCTAAATTTAATAGTCGCTTAGCGGCGGCCGAACAGTTTTTCGATATCGGCGAGTTTAAGCTCCACATAAGTGGGCCGGCCGTGGTTGCACTGTCCCGAGTGCGGCGTGGCCTCCATTTGGCGCAACAGGCTGTTCATTTCCTCGCCGTTGAGCCGGCGTCCCGCCCGCACACTGCCGTGACAGGCCATGGTTGAGCAGACGTCTTCGAGCCGGCCCTTGAGGCCCAACGCCGTATCAAACTCCGCCAGGTCATCCGCCAAATCACGGATCAGCCCCGGTACGTCAATTTCCCCCAAAAGCGCCGGGGTTTCGCGCACCACCACCGCGCCTTGACCAAATGGTTCGACAATCAATCCCAGTTCCGCCAGCTCGTCCAAGTGCGCCGCGATACGGTCAGCCGCCGGTTCGTCCAGCTCCACCACTTCAGGGATCAGCAGGCCCTGGCGTTTGACCCCGCCGGAGGCCATCGCCTTCTTCATGGTCTCATAGACCAGCCGTTCGTGGGCGGCGTGCTGATCGACGATGACAATCCCGTCGCCGGTTTGCGCCACGACGTAAGTTTCATGCACCTGCGCCCGGGCCACGCCCAATGGGTAGTCCACCGGGGGCTCTGCCTCAGTGACGCCGTCCCGTTCCAGCACGGCGGCCTCCGCGCCCGGGGCGGCGGAAGGTTGAGCATCGAAGTGCGTCAGCGGGGCCTGGAAATTGCGGCCCGATTCCACCAGCCCGTAAGACGGCCGTGCGCCGCTGGGCGGTGCATAGAAAGGTGCGCCTTGTGGCCGGAATGCCCCCAGCGCGGCATTGGCTACGGTGGTCGACGCCCGGTGGCCGGCGTTGGCCAGCGCGTGTTTAAGCGCGCTGACGATCAGCCCCCGCACCAGGCCGGGATCGCGGAATCGTACTTCGGTTTTGGCCGGGTGCACGTTCACATCGACCGTCTCCGGCGGCAGGTCCAAAAACAACGCCAGCAGCGGATGACGGTCATGGGCCAGAAAATCCCGATAAGCGCCCCGCACCGCGCCGAACAAAAGCTTGTCGCGGACCGGCCGGCCGTTCACGAAGAGGAACTGCAGCGCCGCGTTACCCCGGTTGAGGGTCGGCAGGCCGGCATGCCCGGTGAGGCGTATCCCTTCCCGTTCGGCGTCAATCTCCAGCGCATTGGCGGCGAAGTCACTGCTCATGATGCCGCCCAGCCGTTCCAGCCGGGCCGCGCTCTCATCGTCCACCAGTGGCGGGCAGGCGGGCAAGTTGATCACCTGGCGGCCGTCGTCGGTTAGCCGAAAGGCGATCTCGGGGTGGGCCATGGCGAGACGCTTGATCGTATCCTGGACATGCCCGGATTCGGTCCGGGGAGTCTTCAGAAACTTCAACCGGGCGGGCGTGGCGAAAAAGATGTCCCGCACTTCCACCGTGGTTCCGGGCGGGTGCGAGGCGGGCGCCGGCGGGCTTTTCGCCCCGCCGTTGATCTCGATTTTCCAGGCGCTGTCGGCGTCACGCGTCCGGCTGGTCATGGTGAAGCGGCTGACCGAGGCAATTGAGGGCAGGGCCTCCCCCCGGAATCCGAGGGTGACAATGTTTTCCAGATCATCTTCCGGCAGCTTGGAGGTGGCGTGGCGTTCCACCGCCAAGTCCAGTTCCTCCGGCGTCATGCCGCATCCGTCGTCGG
>JAYQGD010000676.1:0-1736 GCA_038140415.1 Rhodospirillaceae bacterium | reverse complement strand
CCTTGTGCCGCATTGCTGGACGATTTGTGTCCTTCAGTCAGCGACTGGACCATCAATGGCGCCAAGCTATTCGTACGCATCCCCGACCATATGGAAGAGACAGGGGAGTTAAATCATGAATCCATTAGGTTCATTGCAATCAGCCATCATCAGTGGCCTGATTTTAACGGTTATCATGGTGTTCGTCGTGAACGCCATTGGTTCGTAATCAGAGGGGTAAGGGAGAGTTATCATGGAATTTGGTTATGACTTTTGGACCTTTATCGTCCGCTGGTTACACGTCCTAAGCGGCGTGATGTGGATTGGCCTGCTCTGGTATTTCAACTTCGTGCAGACGCCGACCGTTCCGAAAATGCCTGACGAGCTGAAACCGGCGATTCCGAAGTTCATTCTGCCGGAAGCCCTGTTCTGGTTCCGCTGGGCCGCGCTGTCCACGGTGATCTGGGGTCTCATCCTGGCCCACATGAACGGCTATCTGGGCGAAGCATTGGCCATCGGCCTGCTCGACAGTTCCGCCAAGCATGCCTCCATCGGCATCGGCATGTGGTTCGGTTTGATCATGGCGTTCAATGTCTGGTTCATCATTTGGCCGAACCAGCAGAAGGTCATGGGCATGAAGGAAGCCAGCGCCGACGAAAAGGCGGCCGCCGCGAAAGCCGCGGGCATGGCGTCCCGGACCAATACCCTGCTGTCGATTCCGATGCTGTATGCCATGGTGTCGGCACAGAACCTCTACTAAGGTTCAAACCAATATCCCTCTCCGGAGGGCGGAAAACGGGGCCATCTGGCCCCGTTTTTTGTTGTGATCCAGATCATATCCGACGGCACGGGCGGGCTTTAGTCTAAGGCCATGACGATTTCCGCCCTATCCACGGCCGTTTCCGGCCTTCAGGCCAGCGCCCAACAGTTCCGGCAGTCCGCCCATAATGTGGTGAACATCAACTCGGACAACTTCCAGGCGCACGACGTCCGCACGGTTACCCAGGTCTCCGCCGGTCAGGCCGCCGACGTCACCACCAAGACCGTGCCGGTGGACGAAACCAGCTATGTCCGGGAATTCGTCGTGCAGTCCAGCGCCAAGGTCGCCTATGCGGCAAACGCCCGGGTGATCTCTTCGGTGGAAGAATCCCTGGGCGCGCTGTTGGATATTTCCGCTTAAGCTAGAGTAGTTCGTAAAGATGACCGCTCAGCTCCGCCATGCGGTGGGCGGCGGTGTGGTGAGCCAGGAAACGGCGGTAGCCGGCCTGGGCAATCTTGGCGGCTTCATCCGGCGCGGCGGCAAACCGGTCGATGATCTCGCCTATCTCATCCAGTGATTGGAAATAGATAACCTCGTTGTCCGGCTCATAGAGGCTGACCGCGTCGTCGCGCCAATCCGTGACCGCCAACGCCCGGCTGGCGGTGATCTGGAACACCCGGTGATGGCAGGACCGGGGCCAGGGCGTGCAATTCAGGTTCACGGTGGCGGAACAGAATACCGGCGACAGGTCATGCCAGTCCCGTCCCTGGTGCATGGTGACGTTAGGCCGGTCAAAGCCGGCGGAACCGATGCCGGTGATGTGGATGTCCCGGCCGCCCACGGCCTCGACCACCAGTTCCCGGATCAACGCCTTTTGTTCGAAGTATTGGTCATGGGAGATGAGCGAGAACGGCAATGCGTGCGGGTCCCAGTCGGCCGCCAGCGCATCGAACACATCCACATGATCCTTCCTATCCTGAAGCGTGGAGAGAACGCT
>JAYQGD010000675.1:0-1740 GCA_038140415.1 Rhodospirillaceae bacterium | reverse complement strand
CCACCAAGACGGACGCCGGCCCGGTGCATCTGAACGCCAAGGGTGGCCGGCTGCAGGAACTGGACTGGGACGGCAATCTGGTCTGGGACTATACCGACGACACCCAGCATCATGATTTCCGCCGGCTGCCCAACGGCAACACCATCTATCTGGCGTGGGAGCTGCTGCCCAAAGAGGCGGCGGCCAGGGTCCAGGGCGGGCGCGAAGGCTCGGAGGACGCAGCCGGTATCTGGGGCGATTATATCCGCGAAGTTGACCCGGAAGGTAACACGGTCTGGGAATGGCACGCCCATGAAGAGCTGGAGATCGAGAACTATCCCAACTGTCCGATCTGCCCCCGCGCCGAATGGTCGCACCCGAACTCGCTCTGGGTGTTGGACAATGGCGATATCATGATCAGCTTTCGCCACAATCACCTGATCGCGGTGATCGATCGCTCGAGCAAAAAATTCAAATGGGAATGGCGGGACCGGGGCTTGGGCCACCAGCATGACTTCCAGGCCCTGGAGAACGGCAACTACATGGTCTTCGTCAACGGCGCCCATTCGCCGCGCCGGCATTCCGCCGTGTTGGAGTTCGATCCCGCGACCAAGGAAACCGTGTGGGAATACCGGGGCAAGCCTGGCTATACGTTCGACAGTCCGTTTATTTCCGGTGCGCAGCGTCTCTGGTCGGGCAACACGTTGATTTGTGAAGGCCAATGGGGCCGCATTTTCGAGGTGACACCCGAGGGCGACGTGGTCTGGGAATATATCTCACCCCACTTTGTGCGCGATGAGCCTGAAGTGTGCGAAAGCGGCACCAATAATGTGTTCCGCGCCTATCGCTATCAGGCGGACGGTCCGGAAATCCAGGGCCGGGTCTAAGCCCCTACCACATATCCCGCAAACTGCGGGTTTCGCCGATCCGCATCATGACTTTCTTTACCCCGTTGTCGGGCGCGCCCATAAACCGGGCCTGACCTTGTAGGGGATTGTCGGAGCCTAAGGGGAATGTGCCCCAGTGCATGGCAATGGCGGTCTTGGAGCCCATCATCCGGGCCAGTTCCAGCCCTTCCTCCGGCGTGGTATGGACGGCGCGCATCAAGCCGCGTGGCAGAAACGCACCGGCCGGCGCCAGGGTGATGTCCACCGGGCTGATTTTCTTGACGAGGTCCCGCTCAAACATGGGGCCCATCCCGGTGTCGCCGACGAACCAGATTTTCTTTCCGCCCGCCTCGATCGTAAAGCCCGTCCAGAGCGTTTCGTTCACATCGAACAGCCAGCGGTTGGCCCGATGGACGGCAGGGGTGGCGACAAATGTCACCTCGCCGACTTTGTCCGCGTCAAACCAGTCCATGTCGCGGGTGTTGGTGAACCCCCACTCCTTGGTGGTGACTTCCAGGCCGAGCGGCGTCAGTATCCGCGCCTTTGGGCTATGCTTGGCCAGCGCCCGCAAACTATCTTCATCAAACGAATCATAATGATTGTGGGAAATTAAAATCACGTCGATCGGCGGCAGGTCCTGGATCGCCAAGCCCGGCTGCGCATAGCGCTTGGGCCCGGCGAACGAAAAGGGCGAGGATCGCTCCGTGAAATGCGGGTCGGTGAGAATATTGAGCCCGTTGAGCCCGATCAGAAAGGTCGCGTGGCCGATCCATGTAATCCGTGCGTCTGTCGGCGCGGCGGGCAGCGGGTTTGTCACCTCGCGCGCGGGCAGGACATGGCCCGCGGGCAGTTCGATAACAGCTGTGTCTTGGTT
>JAYQGD010000674.1:0-1741 GCA_038140415.1 Rhodospirillaceae bacterium | reverse complement strand
ACCCGCTCCAGCGTGATCACGGTGTTGGCGGGGAAATAACCGAGCCGACGGGCCTTGGTCTTGCTCGCATCCGGCTGCTTGACCACGGGCTTTGGGATTAGTCCCATGCCGATGTAGTTGTTGAGGGTCGCCCGCGAGACGCCGGCGCGTTCCAACAATTCCTTACTGCTCAGCATTTCTATGCCTCACTTGTCGCATTCCAATTGAACCAACGGGAATTCTTACCTGGATTTATTATACTGTCCAATTTTTGAAGTGTCTAGATGTGTATATCCGTAAGATTATTTAGACAGTATAAATTGTTGCGCGCGCGATTGCTCTCGCATCGCGAGTCCCTGTAAACCAAAGATGAAAGATGGGTGAGCGCTAGAAGCGCGGGCTGGCGGATTTAAAATTGGCCGCGAGATCGTCGTAGGACGTGGTGTGGGGAAACTGCGGAAACTCTTCGATCACATTGTCCGGGGCGCGGAACAGGAAACCGGCATCGGCTTCCCCCAGCATCGTTGTGTCGTTGTAACTGTCGCCGGCGGCGAACACGGTGAAGTTCAAGCCTTTGAAAGACTTTACCGCTTCCCGCTTATGATCCCGCATACGCAGGTGATAATTGACGATCTTACCGTCCGCGTCCGTTTCCAGCCGATGGCAAAACAACGTCGGCCAATTTAGTTTCTGCATAAACGGCCGGGAGAATTCATAGAACGTGTCGGAGAGGATCACCACCTGGAACTCTGACTGGAGCCAGCTGAGAAAATCCTTCGCCCCGTCCAGCGGATCCAGACTGTCTATGACCTCCTGAATGATCGGCAGGCCCAGGCCGTTTTCGTCCATGATCCGCAGGCGCTGCTGCATCAATTCATCGTAATCGGGGATATCCCGGGTCGTCGCGTGCAGGGCCTCGATGCCGGTTTTCTCGGCAACGCCGATCCAGATTTCCGGGATCAATACACCTTCCAGATCAAGACAAACGACTTCCACGGTTTCCTCCAGGTCAATTCCGGGCCAGGGGATAGCTTAACCGATCCCGCCTGTAAACGCGCAAATTAGAGCCGAGCCTGCACATTCCGGAAGACGTCGTGAAACATCTCTTCCGTCAGCCGGCCCGTATTGGTGTTGTAGCGGGAGCAATGATAGCTGTCGATCACCACCGGCCCGCCCTCAATCTCGTGGGAGACGTTGTGCCCAAACTTCCAGGCGCTCCGCTTCTCGCCCAACGCGCCGATGGCCGCGTTATGAGCAATGGTGCCGAGCGCCACGATGACCTTCAGATTGGCCATCGCGGTGAGCTCGCTGTCCAGAAACGGGGCGCAGGCTCTGATTTCAGTACCAACAGGCTTGTTTTGCGGCGGCACGCAACGTACGGCATTGGCAATCCGGGTATTCACCATCTCCAGACCGTCATCGGGGCGGGAGTCGTACACACCTCTGACAAAACCGAACTTCAAAAGCGTCGGATAGAGTAGATCGCCCGCATAGTCCCCGGTAAACGGGCGCCCGGTGCGGTTCGCCCCTTTGAGACCGGGGGCCAAGCCCAGGATCAATAGCTTCGCATCGAAGCCGCCAAAAGACGGGACGGGCGCGTTGAACCAGTCGGGGTAGGCCTCGCGGTTGTCATGCCTGAACTGAGCGAGACGGGGGCAGAGGGAACAGTCTGTGCCGGGGGCGTTCATAAGCACCAAGATTCCCGCCGGCGGCGAAAAACTCAAGCGGGATTACGCGGAGCCCACGTAATCCACCTCGAAAT
>JAYQGD010000673.1:0-1742 GCA_038140415.1 Rhodospirillaceae bacterium | reverse complement strand
GCCGGCCCCAAAGCGAGACCAAGGCGTTTGTCGCCGGCCGCCATGCCGAGAAGCGCCCGGTTCAGGAAGCCGTCGGGCGAGCCGAACGCTTTGCCGCTGCCGTTTTCCAACAGGTTTTGTCCGTCGAAATGAGACCTGTCGCGGTAGCGTGTCGTCGAGGCCGGAATGACAAGCATTTCACCGCGTTTATAAAGCGGCAGCAGCTCTTGCAACGCCGGGTGCAGTCCGAAGTAACCGTTAAGGTCCAACGCACCGTTCTCCGTTCCCGGCGCGCCGAGAGCGAGGGTCGGGCGGAGGCGCTGGTAATCCTTGTCCGCATAAGGCGGCACGGCATGCAATCCGTCCAAACCGCCTCGGAGAATAACAAACGCGAGACGGTTTTCCGTGGGCGCGTTGGCGAGCGCGAGAGGAACAGGTGCTGCGGCTGTCACCAGACCGGCGCCCAGGGAATGAAGGAAGGTGCGGCGGTTAAGCATTCTCATCTCCGTTGAAACTCCGGGCTTGCCAGGATCATCGCGATGGCCGCATCCCCGGACGGTGCGCGGGAAACCCAGGTTAGGGTGTCGTCGCCGGCGACGGGTCCGATCGTGTCATCCAGGATTTGATCCGGATACATGGTCGTTTTGACCTGACGGGCAAAGCGCCGCAGCCACTCCAACCGGTGTATGAGAGCTTCCGGCGATACCCAATTTTTGGCTCTGTCTCCCCAGCCTTTGGGCGATGGTGCGGAGAACGGCAGTTGGCCGAGCTCTCTCAGTGGAAACAGGATATTCCGGCGTCCGACGTCGAGATTGCCGACGGCCCGGTTGGCGGCGATGACAAGCTCGTAGTGAGATTTGACCTTGGGTAGCGGCTCCGACCAAACCTCGGGCAGCTCGATCAATGCGGCCGAAACGGCGGCGAGATCGCCGTCGGTATCCTGAAAAACACGGGCGATTTTCTCGACGGCGCCGGCGGGCGGCTTGTCGGCAACAAAATGGCGGACAAGCTTGGTCGCGATATGCTTTGCCGTGGAGGGATGGCGGGCGAGGTCGTCCAGCACCCTAAAGCCCTCTAACTCTGCGGCTTCCCAATAGGTTTTGCCAAGGACCGTTTTGGAGCCGGGCTCGTGAAAGCTTTCGCGAAATTCAAAGCCGCCCCGAACCGGGTCTTTATCTATGTCCGCGATCGACCTTTCAAAGCGCAATCCGCCATGGGTCCAGCCGCTAATGGCTTTCGCAAGTTCGATCACGTCCTGTTGGGTGTAGCCGCCCTTTACCCCAAGCGTGTGCAGCTCGAGGATTTCCCGCGCCAGGTTCTCGTTCAAGGTGTTCGGGTTGCCGGTTCTCCGCGCACGGCCCCGGCCGGCCCGCGAATTGGGTCCGGCAGATCCCTGATTATCCAGATAGGTGAGCATGCATGAATGACTAGAGGCCGCCTTCAGCATGTCGGCGAACCTGCCGAAGATATGCGGGCGAATGGCTTCCCGCTCATATGCCGGGATGGCCGGCCCGATGATGCCTTTGGAGCGGGAAACGGTGAAATGGTTTGACCAAAAGAGCACCATACGCTCGGCGAAGGGCTGTTTCGTGTTGATCATGTGCTGTGCCCGGGCCATGACTTCCTCAACGAAAATGCTCTGATAGAGCCGGCGCGTGGTCGGCCGGAGCTCTTCGGGGCCTTTGAGCCGGGCGATATGGATTGTGGTGAGGGTGTCGAACGAAGCCGGAAAGGCGGCAAGCGCGCCGGGGACGGTTTGTTTG
>JAYQGD010000672.1:0-1756 GCA_038140415.1 Rhodospirillaceae bacterium | reverse complement strand
TCGCATACATGGCCGACAGGAACTGTTCCAGCAGGAGATTGAGGCCAATATCCCGGTAGATGTCCGCCGACCAGCCGAGCGCGCCGAGAGTCAGCGCGGCGGCCAGGATCGTAATAGGCAGCCGCGCCGCCGGGGGTCCCGGCAGCGCGGCGTCGTTAGGCAGATCTTCGGTCATGGACTAAAGACTTAAGAGATAAGCCCCGTCCTTATTTCCAAAGACCCTTTTCCTTGTAGAACTTGATGGCGCCCGGATGGTAGCGGGCAACCTTATACTGACGGGACATCATCTCCGGCACGAAGGCGCGGAACAGCGGGTGCCCCTTCACCAAGTCTCCTTTGTTCGGGTAGATGCCGGCCAGGAACTCCTGGATGACTTCGTCCTTCACATGGGCGCCGGCGTCGATCAGCACGTCCACACCCAGCACGTTGGTGGGCTGAGCAATACCGGCGTTGATCGGGCTCGGCTTCACGGTGTTGATGAAATAGTCGGGACGGACCGTCTGCATCTTGGCCAGCTTATCCGGCGTATTGTCGATGCTGAGGAAGCGGATACCGCCGACAGCGGAGTTCACTTCCGCCATCTTCGGCGCGCCGACGGCGAAGAACCCGACGTCCAGCTTGCCGGCCTTAAAGTCATCGGCGGCGCGAATGATGTTGGTGGTCGGCACGCCGTCCACGTCTTTGAAGCTCATGCCTTCCGTGGCTAAGATGCCCATGGTCAGCGGAATAGCGTTCGGGAAGGCGGACCACTGTGACGGATACTTACGGCCCTTGATGTCGGCGATCGTCTTAATCGGCGAATCTTTCTTCACGAACATGCCCACGGACAGAGTGCGAATGTTGAACACGACCCGGAGGTTGCTTAAGGGGCGGCCCTTAAATTCGGCGATACCTTGCAGAGAGGCTGTCATACTGGCCACCTCGTTGATACCGAGATCAGCCTGGCCGTTATTCACAGCTGTCTGCATGGCATGGGTGCCGCGGAACGGCTGCACACGCATTTTGAGTTTGGTGTGCTGCTGCACCACCTTGGCGATTACCTGCACGGTGATGTTGTTGACGGCGCCCGGCGGTAGAGTCGCGAAACCAACCGTCTGAGCTTGAGCCACACTTACGCCGAGCAAAGCGGCCCCGGCGGCAAAAATCGCAAGAATACGAGTTTTCATGATACGTCTCCCAATTAAACGACACGTTTCTTCTTCAAACGCGGAGTTGACTGTAAAGGGTACGGTGGATCTTTTCCAGTAAACTATTCGGAAATCATTACAAAGTTAAGGCGCTGGCCCCTTCCCGCGCGTGACAAGGACGCGCTGTTTGATAAGCTGCGGGAATGGTTACCGAAACCGAAAATAACATCCTGACCCGCACCGGACCGGGCACCGAAATGGGCAATTTGTTCCGGCGCTATTGGATACCGTTTCTGGACGCCGATGAGCTGCCGGAACCGGACTGCGCGCAGGTGCGCGTCACCCTGTTGTCGGAAAAACTGCTGGCTTTCCGGAACACGGATGGCGAGTTGGGCCTGATTGACGAATTCTGCGCTCACCGGCGGGTATCGCTCTGGTTTGGCCGCAATGAAGAAGGCGGCATCCGTTGCCCCTATCACGGCTGGAAGTACGACCGACACGGCAACTGCCTGGAAATCCCGAGCGTGCCCAAGGGCGATCGCATGTGCGAGAGCATCAAGCTAAAATCCTATCCCTGTATCGAGCGGGGCGGCGTGATCTGGACCTATATGGGGCCGCCTGATCAAAAG
>JAYQGD010000671.1:0-1762 GCA_038140415.1 Rhodospirillaceae bacterium | reverse complement strand
AAACTTCTAAACTTTGAAGCGGAGCTGTTGGCAAATGTCCCAGGATAAATTACAAGCCTACGCGCAAACCCAGAAATCCTCGATGTCCCCTCGGGAAATCGAGGCCATGGCTTTCACGAAAGCCGCCCTTATGCTTGATGAAGCAAAAGATAAGCTCGACGATTACGATGCTTATGCTTCGGCCCTCAAGTTCAATCAGCTTTTGTGGACGATCATCCAGGCAGATATCGTCGACAAGGCGAATACCCTCCCCCCGCAGATCAAGGCCAACATCCTGAGCCTCAGCATCTTTGTGGACCGCCAGACCATTAAGGCCTTGGCCAACACGAAGGAGCAGCATCTGGATATCCTGATCAGCATCAACAAAAATTTGGCGGAAGGCCTCATGGCCAAACCCGACGACCCTCAGGTGGAACCGGCACAACGGCTTCCCGAGCAGGCGGGTGTCCGCTCGGACGTCTCTGCCTAGCGGCTAGTAGACAGTTCTTCGGATTTAAGGGCGGCCTCGAGCCGCTCTTTTTTTTACCGGCGCCCAAGAGCCGGCCATCATTTACGGAAACCCGGCAAAATTTGCCTTGGGCACAGGATTGCCCGGTAGTTGCGGCCTCTCCTGCCGCACTCCACACCTGCTCCCGTTAAAAATAACGTTTAATTTCAATTAGTTAAAGTCTATTGAAAAGTTGGCCCGATGTTTGCTGATAAGGGAGGGAATTTCTACGCCAGGACAGTGAACCAGGGCAGTATTTATGAGCGAAACATTAGCCTCGACGGACATTTTACGGTCGGCTTTGGATATTTCCAAAGGCGTCCGTGGCGCCGATGGTAACAATCTGGCGCTCTCCGACCAGATCCAATTCTCCTCCATTCTGAAGACCTTGGTTGATACGCCCGAAGAAACCATGGCCGCTGCCCAAGGCGAACCCAATCCCCTAGACCGGATGACCCGGCCGGAGCCCAAGGAACGGGACACCGCCGCGCCGCGCGACGACAATTATGATGATCGACCCGCGCCCAAGGAAACGCAGCAGCCGCGCAACGATCAGCCGGCAGCGAACGATACGCCGCGCCGCAACGACAGCGATGACCGCCCTAAGATGGATACCCTTTCCGATAAGCCGGCGCCGAAGGAAAATGAGAACGTGGCCGGAGATGATGCCGCTGATGATGGCGCTGCCCCGGTGCTGGACGGCAAAGGCCTTGAGAACGGTGTGAAGGACGATTTTGTCGTTCTGACCGCCGCCGCCAACGCTAACAAGCCAATCATCCTTACGGGACAGGCGACCGAGTCCCATGGGCAGGTGACCTCTCAATCCGCGCAGAGCGTTATTTCCGCTGCCCTGACGAACAAAAACTTTACCAAAGTGGGTGAGGACATCCACAACGCGGTTCAGCAGAACAAGTCCGAGCCCAGAGTGAACATCAACGCTCAGGCCGCCGGCAACGCCCTGGCCAATAAACAGGCGCAGGATCTGGCGTTGAAGATCGGCAACAACCCGAATAACACGGTTCAGGTCTCGGTCAATGTGGACACCGGTGCGGCAAGGTCCGTGCCCAATCATGTTTTGAGCGCCGGTCAGCAATTGGCCGCCATGGATCCGAATGGCGACGGTGATAGCCTCTTCAACAACGGCCAGCAGCGCGCCGGCGCCAACGGCGTTTCTCCGGATCGTCAGCTGAAACCGAACCTGAAAGAACTGAATTATGCTAACCAGGGTCATCTTGCACAAGTGGACGCCTACGCCGCCTTTGCCCAGTCAGAACG
>JAYQGD010000670.1:0-1766 GCA_038140415.1 Rhodospirillaceae bacterium | reverse complement strand
CCTGAATTGCGGCCGCCAATGCTGCCACGGCCGCCAGGGTAATCAGCCCATACGTGGCGACGGAAACAGCGATATGGCTGCCGATCCAGGCCAGGGGCGCGCCGGTGGGCAACGGACGTTCCGGCGATTGACCCCAGAGGGTGGCCAGAACGCCTAAAACCAAAAGATAGGGAAACAGCAGCGGCATGATCCGCCAGCCGTCCAAGCTTGTTCCTGCCAGAGCACCGAACAGCAGGAGGCAGGATAAAATGGTCAGCCACAGGGCTGTCGAAATCCCGGTGTGCCAGCCGGTGGACTGGCGGACGACGATCCAGGCCAGGGTGCCCAGGATGGCGACCGCCAGCGTTGACCAAAAGACCATGTCCCGCGCCGGCGTGCGCCGGAACGGCACAATCGTCGCCGGAATCAAGGCCAGCAAGGCGGTAAGGGGCAGAATGGTGGCGCTCATGCGAAAAATCCGGTTCGGGCGGCGATTGGAGGCGTGCCGTCAGTGCCTCAATGGTTTATTTTAGCCTGTATAATCGCCCGCCGAAGCCTTTGTAAATGGAAACTATCTTACCGTGACTCACTGTGTTGCTCTTATCGTCTCAGCCGGCCGGGGTCACCGGATCGGGGGCGATATCCCCAAGCAGTACCGGGATTTGGCTGGCGTCCCCCTTCTCCGGCGCACCCTTGATGCGGTGCTGAACCATCCATCCGTCGACGCGGTCCGGGTGGTGATCCATCCCGATGATGAGGAACTCTATCAACGGGCCGCCGCCGGCTTGGACATCCTGCCCCCTGTCTTCGGCGGTGCGGAACGGCAGGACTCCGTGCGCCTTGGACTGGAAAGCCTGGAAGACTTAGCACCGAAATTGGTCCTGATCCACGACTCCGTGCGGCCTTTTGCTGATGCCGCTCTGATTGACCGGGTGATTGACGCTGTTTCCGCCTCGAACGGCGTGATTCCGGCGGTTCCCGTGGCGGATACGTTGAAACGGGCGGAAAATAGCCGGATTACGGACACGGTGGACCGGGCCGATTTGTGGCGGGCGCAGACACCCCAAGGCTTTCCGTTTGCGGAAATTCTGGCGGCGCACCGCCAGGCCGAGGGGCAAAACCTGACCGACGACGCCATGGTGGCGGAAGCGGCGGGCCTGGCGGTAAATATTGTCACCGGGGCCGAAGCGAATATAAAAATCACCACGGAAGAGGATTTGATGCGGGCGGAACAGTCTTTGGGAACCACCAGCGGGGAAACCCGGATCGGCATCGGCTACGACGTGCACAAGTTTACCGATGGTGATCATGTCACCATTTGCGGGATCGACATCCCCCACTCTCATGCGCTGGAAGGACATTCGGATGCGGATGTGGGATTGCACGCCATGACCGACGCGATTCTAGGCGCGATCGGCGCCGGCGATATCGGCACCTACTTCCCGCCTTCCGATCCCCAATGGAAAGACGCTGCGTCGGATATCTTCCTCCGCCATGCCGTCGACAAGGTTCGGGACATGGGCGGCGTGCTCCAGAACCTGGACATCACCATTATCTGCGAAGCGCCGAAGATCGTGCCGAACCGGGAGGCCATGACCAACCGGGTGGCGGAGATCACAGGTCTAAGCCCGGACCGGATCAACATTAAAGGCAAGACGACGGAGAAATTGGGCTTCACCGGCCGGCGCGAGGGCATCGCCGCGGAGGCCGTGGCGTCGGTCAGATTGTAGGAAATCGATCGTAGTTCAAAATCTGAGATGTGTGAAGATCGTCTAATTAGTTCAGTA
>JAYQGD010000669.1:0-1778 GCA_038140415.1 Rhodospirillaceae bacterium | reverse complement strand
AACAGCAGATCCGGGTCCCGGGCGATCCAGCGGGTGGTCCACATGGAAGGGTTGGAGCAGAAGGTGCATTGATACGGGCATCCCCGGCTGGCCATCATCGGCATGGACCGGCCCCGGTTCACTCCGAAGCCGAAACCCCGGTCCAGATAGTTGCGGATGGGAATCAGGTCCCAGGCCGGCCAGGGGATTTCATCCAGTTTCCGCATCCGGCCCCGCCGTTCGCTCTGGCGCACCTCGCCGGTGCCGCCGATGTAGGCGATGCCGGGGCAGTCCGCCGGCTGAAAGGAGTCCTCGTCGACGGCCGTCGCGATGCAGGTCATGGTCTCTTCGCCTTCGCCCATGACGACGATATCGACCGGGGAGTCGTTGAGGACCTGCGCCGGCATGGCGGTGGCGTGCTCGCCGCCGGCGACGATGCAGGCGTCCGGAAACCGTTGTCGGACCTTTTCCGCCAGGTCGCGGCCCGCCGGCCACTCGAAGGAAAAGCCGAAGGAGATACCGATGATCGCTGTGTCCGGATCGATCCGGCGGACCGTTTCTTCATGGGTGAGACCGAAGAGATAGCAGTCATTGGCCGCCGGGTGGCGCTCTTCCAGCCCTTCGCCCACGGCGTCGATAACCTGCACGGTAAAGCTGGCGTGACGCAGGGAGCCCGCCACGTAGACCAAGCCCAGGGGCGGCGTGAACATGGTGGTCTGATTGCGCGCCGGCACCACGATCGAGGGCCGGATCAGGCAGATTTTGGTTTCTCGGCTGGCGTTCATAGTCTCAGGTCTCGTACGATCCTTGCCGATCCTATAGTGGATTCCCGGTTATGGGGCCAGAAATTCGGTTGTATCCCGGATGACGTCGGCGAGGCCCAATCGCTGCACCTCGATGCCGTCCGGGAAAGCGCCGGCCAGCCGCGACGGCATGGCCTTGTCCAAGATGACGAACACCCCCCGGTCATCGGCGCGGCGCACCAGCCGCCCAAAGGCCTGCTTCAATTTCAGCCGGGTCAGCAGATCATCATAGTTTTTGCCCTCAAACGCCTTCTTCCGGGCTTTGTGCAGAATGGTGGGCCGAGGCCAGGGCACCCGGTCGAAGACGATCAGCCTGAGCGACTCGCCGGGCACATCAACGCCGTCCCGAACCGCGTCCGTGCCCAATAGGCAGGCGTGTTTCTCGGCGCGGAAGATATCCACCAGGGTGCCTGTATCCAACGGATCGACGTGCTGGGCCAGCAGCATCAATTCGGCGAAGTCGAGATGATCGATCAGCCGGCCATAGACCCCGCGCAGCCGGGCGATGGATGTAAATAGTCCGAGCGCCCCGCCGTTGGAGGCGAGCATCAGTTCCCGGTACGCCGCGCCCAATTGATCCAGGTTGTTCTTGTCGATATCGGTCACGACAAAGACCTTGGTCTGGTTTTGGTAATCGAAGGGGGAGGGGAGGTTCCGCCGGATCGGATCGCCGGGCAGGTGCTGAAATCCCGTGCGGGTTTCCGCCGCCCGCCAGTCGGCATCGTCATCGCCGGTGCCGTCCCTGAGCGTGGCGGAGGTCACCATGATGCCTTGCGCGGCGTCAATCATCTGTTCGGCGAAGGGCCGGGCCGGGTCCAGCCAATGGCGGTGCATGCCGATATCGAAATCCCGCCCGTCGATCCGGTCCACTTCAAAGAAGTCGACGAACTCGTCAGGCTGGGGTTGCGGCAGGCTTTCCAGCATCAGACGCCAGGCCCCCACATTCATGCTGATCCGCCGCTCCAGGCTGCGGGCGACGGCTTCAATCCGCTGGCG
>JAYQGD010000668.1:0-1782 GCA_038140415.1 Rhodospirillaceae bacterium | reverse complement strand
CGCCGGCCGATGGCGTCCAGGAACGGCATATTGTGGATGGAGATGACGCCGAAGGTCGCCTCGCAGCCGCATTCCTCCAGGAACGCGATGATCACTTCACCGACGGTGGGTTTATCCGACATGGCGCGACAGACCTCCCGAGACATCGATGGTGGAGCCTGTGGTGAACGACGACATGGGCGTCGCCAGGAAGAAGATGGCGTTGGCCGCCTCTTCCGGTTTGCCCATCCGGCCCATGGGCACGCCGGAGCGCGCGGCGATGCTGGCCGTATAGTCTTCCCAGGTGATGCTCTTATCTTCCAGGGCCTCAAACCGGCGGCGCCACTGGGTGGATTCCACATTGCCGACCAGGATCGTGTTGACCCGGATGCCCTTGGGCGCGAACTCCCGCGCCAGACCGTGGTTGAGGGCAAGCTGCCCCGCACGCGCCGAAGACGTGGCGAACAAGTGCGGCTCCGGCTGGCGGCTGAGCAATGAGCCCGTGCAGACAATCGCCGCCGCGTCGGATTTTTCCAGATAAGGCAGGAAGGCGCGGGTCGGATGGATGACGCTGAAATATTTTAGCTCCAGCTCCTCCCGCCACTCGTCATCGGTGGTGTTCTCGAAGGTGGACATGCGCGCCTGACCGGCATTATTGATCAGCATGTCCACGCCGCCGAAGGCCTTCACTACGTCGTCGGCAAAGGCGTTAATCTGATCCTTGTCCAGGACATCGCAGTCGTGCACCAGTAAACCTGCGTCGGGGAACTCTTTGCGGAGCGACTCCTCGGCGTCTTTCAGTTTCTCCGGGTTCCGTCCGCAGATTGCAACGTTGGCCCCGGCTTCCAAAAACAGCCGGGCGGCGGCGAGCCCGATGCCCGCCGTGCCGCCGGTGACCACGGCGGTTCTTCCGGTCAGATCAATCTTCATACGCTTTGCCTCACGGGCTGACCCGTTTCTCCGGGGTGGTAATTCAATTGCCGGGACAAGGTCTCGGCGGCGTCCAGCACGGCGGACAGCAACGGCCCTTCGATTTCGTCCTTGGAGACCACCCCGTCCTGGTAGGTAATATTCAGTGCGGCCACGACCCGGCCCGTCTCGTCGCGCACCGGTGCGGCGATGGCGGCAACGCCCCGCTCATAATAAGATTGGCTGATGGCGTAGCCTCGCGCCCGGTCGGCGTCGAGCGTCTCTTTGAGCGCCGCCAGAGACGGCGGCGTCTGATCGGAGAACGCATCCAGTTCACCCCGAGGATAAAGCGCCGCCAGTTCGTCTTCTGTCAGATCGGCCAGGAACTGGCGGCCGAGAACCGTGCCGTGGGCCGGCAGCCGTGTGCCGATATTGACGATACTGGCCAGCGTGGTGCGGGCCACGGCTTTGACCACGAAGACCACATCCTTGCCGTCGCGGAGCACCAGGTGCGCCGTATGGCCGGTCTCGTCGCGGAGCTTTTCGATCACCGGCTTGGCGAGCTCGGTGATCTCCAGGGACGCCAGATATTCGAAGCCCAGCGACAACACCGCGCTGCTCAACCGGTAATCGGAACCGCTGCCGGTCTTTTCCAAAAAGCCCATATATTCCAAGGTTTGCATCAGCCGGAACACGGTGGAGCGGGGAATCTCCAGCTCCTTGGCGATCTCCGGCGCGCCGATCTCCGGCCGGTTGCGGTTAAACGCGCGCAGAATCTGCAGGCCCCGCTGCAGGCCCGGCACGATATATTTCTGCGCCTGATCGGCGTCGCTGGTGACCGGCGTATCAGGCATCGACATCCTCCAGGAAGCGGCGAATCTCGGCGTTGAACAT
>JAYQGD010000667.1:0-1789 GCA_038140415.1 Rhodospirillaceae bacterium | reverse complement strand
AAGCTGCTGGCGTTTTACGAGGAAAACCCGGATTTCATCATGCCCGCCACCCGCAAGAACGAGGTGGTGAGCTTTGTCAGCCAGGGCTTGCGGGATCTGTCGATCTCCCGGACCACGTTCAATTGGGGCGTGCCGGTGCCGGGCGACGACGCCCACATCATGTATGTCTGGCTGGACGCGCTGACCAACTATATCACCGCGCTGGGATTCCCCGGCGACGGGATCGGCGGCGTGGCCAGGCGGGACGCGGCCTACAAGACGCACTGGCCGGCCGATCTGCACATCATCGGCAAGGACATCGTCCGCTTCCACACGGTCTATTGGCCGGCCTTCTTGATGAGCGCCGGCATCCCCGTGCAGAAACGCGTCTTCGGCCACGGTTTCCTCAACATCGAGGGGCAGAAAATGTCCAAGTCCCTGGGCAACGTGCTGTCGCCGGACGCCATGATCAACGAGTTCGGCCTGGATCAGCTTCGCTATTTCCTGATGCGCGAAGTGCCCTATGGCCAGGACGGCTCCTTCTCCCACGAAGGCATCGTGCAGCGGATCAACGCCGATCTCTCCAACGATTTCGGCAATCTGGCCCAGCGCTCCTTGTCCATGATCAACAAGAACTGCGGTGCGCAGGTGCCGTCCAACGCGGCGCTGAACGACGATGATCAGGCGCTCCTGGACGCCGCCGCCAATCTGGTGGCCGAGATGCGCGACGCGTTCGAGGTGCAGGCCTTCCACACCGCGCTGGAGGCCATGTGGACGGTGATCCGCGCCGCCAACGCCTATATCGACGCCCAGGCGCCGTGGAAGCTCAGGAAAGAAGACCCCGCGCGGATGGAGGCGGTGCTGTATACGCTGGCCGAGACCATCCGGCGCTTGGGCATCCTGGCCCAGCCGTTCATGCCCACGTCAGCGGCCAAAATGCTGGATCAGCTCGCCGTGCCGGGTGACGAAACCGCCGGCGGCAGCGTCTTCGGCGCGGGGCTGAGCGGGTTGGACTTGTCAGAGGAAATTTCCGAAGGCGGGGCAGAGAATAAAGATGGTGACGCTGCCTCCAATGGAATCTCCCCTCCCTTGATGGGAGGGGATAAAGGGGAGGGTGGCTCTATAGACTTAAGTGGTCAATCCGGTCCGAACGCGAGCGCCAACCTGCCGCGCCAATTCGCCGCCGTCACCGACCCGGCTTATATGCTCGCCCCCGGCACGGTATTGCCCGCCCCGGAAGGGGTGTTCCCCAGGTTCGTGGAAGCTGAGGGGGAGTAGGGGGCTTTTTCCGTTCTCCCCGAGCTCGTCATGCCCGACCTGCGAAGCAGTTGTCAGGTATCTCCATCCACCTTCCCCATCGCGTCGCCCCCGAGTTGGCGCAGCCAAGTCTCGGGGGTCCATGGGCAGAGGTTGCATGGTGCCCCGACAATCGCTTTGCGAGTCGGGGATGACGCGGTTGGGGGGACTGTTGCGGCGGCTCTGTGGGCTCTGTGATCTCTGTGATCTCTGTGATCTCTGTGGTTTATGATTGAGGTGCCCGAGTATTGGCTTCGTCAACTCGGGCATGACGGCAGAGTGTGTGGGCGTAACGTGGTCCGGGCCATGACCCGTTGAGGGTGGGGGTGTTGGCGTCGCCGGGGCCTCTTCGTGCCCTTCGTGTTCTTTGTGGTTCATCATATCTTTCCACCCCCTCCCACGGTGTCCGGGGACACCCCCCCCCCCGAACCCTCCCCCCGCGAGGGGGGGGGGGGGGGGGAAATTGCGCTCCACCATTTTTTGAATAGCGGGCCGGCCCGCACGCCGGGGTGCG
>JAYQGD010000666.1:0-1798 GCA_038140415.1 Rhodospirillaceae bacterium | reverse complement strand
TTGCATTGTTCATCGGCTATGTGTTATGTATAAATTGCAAATTGTATGGTGAGGGGCCCTTTATGCCGCCGAAGCCCGACTGGTCGATTGATCCGGGCGATCCGGAAGCCGACGCCGCGCTTGAAGAAGAGCGGCAGGTCAACGATCCCACTCTCCATTAGCGCTTCCAAGTAGTGTAAGCGTTTGATTTGGGGTAAAATTCGAGGTTGATACGCTCTCCCGAATTCCGCTAACAGGTGAGGCTGTGACCGAACCGACCCACCTAGAAAATCAAGACCGGACGATGATGGATAGGCTGCGGCCCATTCTGGTGAGCATTCTTCGTTCACCCTATTTCCTGTTGGCCCTGGCAATCCTGTTCGGCGGCTTGGCTGTCTATTTGCTGGCCGTTCGCGCGGTGGCGTTCGCCGGCGGCCTTTTAGGTTATCTGGCAATTGCCGCGGCAATCGCGTCGCTCTGTTACTTCACCTGGCAATTGGCTTTTGTCTGGGCCGGCCGGACAGCCCGGCAACGTCTGGTCGAGACCTTGTCCGATTCGGACGATTCCCTGTTTCTCACCAATGAAAAGGGGCGGATCATCTTTGAATCGGCGGCGTTCCGCGCCCTGATCAATGACGTCAACACCGAAGACTTGTTGGGCTTTGCAAACCTGGGCTCTCTCGCCGACCTGATCGCGCCAAAGTCGGAACAAAGTTTCAACCGGCTGCGCAGCAATGCGGCCATCGGTAAACGGGACGCCGGCGAGTTGGAGCTGAAAGCCGGCAAAAAGACCTCCCGGCACTGGCGGTTGTCCGTGGATCCGGTGGGCACCATCCCCGGGCTCAATCTGTGGACGGCTATCGATATTACGTCCCACCGCCGACACGAGCAGGAAAAGGATGCGCAGGACGCCTTTATGGCCGACCTGCTGAACCAGTTGCCCGTTGGGTTTTTCTCGGCGGACGAGGACGGCTCAATTCGCTACTTGAACGATGTCCTGGCCGGCTGGCTGGGCGTGGACGGCGGCCGGGAGCCGGTGAAAGGCGGGCAGAAATTGCAGTTTGCCGACTTTGTCTCGGTCGGCGCAGACGGCGAGATCATGGCGCCGGTGGAGACGGATTCGACCGGCATGCATGGCTCCCTGCGTCTGATCGGCGAAGACGGCGAGGCCTTCACAGCTTACTTAATCCAGTCGCAGAAAGAGAGCAGCCGGGGAGACTTTGAATACAGCCGATCCATCGTTCTGCGCGAGCCGTTCACCCCGGTGGTGGATGACGGCACCGGCGCGGCGATCCTGCGGCGTATCCCCTGGGTGTTTACGGATTCGCCGGTGGGCATCGTCCTGGTTGATCTGGAAGGCACGGTAACCGACTGCAACCGGTCGTTCCTGAAGACACTGGGCCTGCACCGGGACGGGGTCGTCGGCTTCCCCGTCGGCGACCGGATCAACAAGGAAGACCGGGACAATGCCGACGCGGCGCTGTCCAAGGTGGTCATGGGGATCATGCCGGCGACGCTGCTTGAGGTGCGGGTGCCGATCAGCGGCGAGCGGGAGATCACCGCATCGCTCTATGTCAGCCCGATCGAAGACGCGGACGGAGAGATCGCCGGGCTTGTCCTGCACATGATCGACACGACCGAGCGCAAGAACCTGGAGGTGCAGTTCAATCAGGCGCAGAAGATGCAGGCGGTTGGCCAGCTTGCCGGCGGCGTTGCGCACGACTTCAACAACCTGCTGACCGCCATGGGCGGGTTCTGTGATTTACTGCTATCCCGGCACGGACCCGATGATCCGTCGTTCCCGGACATTATACAGATC
>JAYQGD010000665.1:0-1806 GCA_038140415.1 Rhodospirillaceae bacterium | reverse complement strand
GAAATCAAGCCGGGCATGAAAGACTCGGACGTCGCCGCCATCGCATTGCACGTCGGCCACAACCTGGGGAGCGAGCAGGGGATTTATCTCTGCCAATCCTATACGCCCGGTCAGCCGGCGGCGCTTGGTCCCCGGCACAATCAAAACCGGGTGATCAAGGAAGGCGATATGTTCAACATGCTGGTGGAGAATAACGGCGCCGGCGGCTTCTTCACCGAGATCGGCCGCACCATCTGCGTCGGCAAGGCGCCGCAGGAATCTCATGACGAGCATGAGTTCACTCTGGAAGCGCAGCGCTTCACGCTTGATATGCTTAAGCCCGGCACGCCCTGCGCCGATATCTGGCACGCCTTCAACAAGTTCATGACGGATAACGGCCGGCCCGAGGAAGAACGCCTCTATTGCCATGGCCAGGGCTACGATCTAGTGGAGCGCCCGCTGATCCGCTTCGATGAGACCATGACCATCGAAGAAAACATGAACATAGTCTGCCACCCGAACTACAACACGGCCAATATCCACTCGTGGATCTGCGACAACTACATCATCGGCGGCAACGGCCCCGGCGAGAGCATCCACAAGGTCCCGCAAAAGATTTTCGAGGTGTAGGGGGCTACCCCTCGGCCAGCGGCACCATGGAGATGCCGGGATCGGCGGCGGGGACGTAGACCTCCTCCAGGCCGAGCTCTTTGCGGACCATGTTCGCGCCGCGCACCATGGAGACCATCTTGTAGAAGGCGTGCATGCGGCTGGCCGCCTGGCGGCCGAAGCCGCAATCGCTCGAGAGGATCAGCCGCTCCGGCTCGATATACTTGAGCGCCTTGCGGATCAGATCGGCGACCTCTTCCGGGCGTTCGATCTGCAGGGTGCGGTGGCTGATCACGCCGACGGCGATCTTCTTGTCCTTCGAGATCATCGAGCCGTAATGCTCGAAATCCATGCCGTTGTTGGACGCGCCTTCCAGGGTAATCACGTCCACGTCGAGCTGATCCCGGTAGGGCAGCGCCTTTTCATAGGAGGCGCTGGCCGGGAACATTTTCTGCGCGCCGGGCGAGCCCCAGCAGGTGTGGCACCAAACCTCGGTCTTCTCGCGCAGGCCCTTCACCTCCATGTTGAACGCCTCCACATACTGTTCGGCGGAGACTTCCTGGCCGGGCACCTGCATGGATTGATGGATCGACGGCTCCTCGATCTGCACCATGGGCGCGCCGGCGTCGGCCAAGGCGTTGTATTCCGCGTTGAAGGCTTCCGACAGCGCGAGCAGTAAATCCCGCTGATCGGGATAGTGCTTATTGTTGACCATGTGGCTGACCACCTGGGCGGAGATGGAGCCGACCTTGACCGGCTTCTCCGTCATCGGCGCGACCGCCTTCCACGCGCGGTCGAGTTGCAGCTCGGTCTTGCCGATGGGGCCTTCCACGTCCGGGGTGAGGCGGGTCTCGATCACTTCCCAGATGTAATCGCCGGGGCCTTTGTCGGCCATGGCGGCGTAGGGCTGGACCGCGACCTGAGGCTCACCGATTCCGTCGATCCGTTCATAGGCGTAGCTGACCCAGCTCCGTCCCGCCACGTCGTCATCCAGCCGGGTGTCGCCGTCCACCAGGATGTCGATGCCGGCCTTTTGCTGGGCGGCGACATGACAGGCCAGACAATCGAAATGCTGTTCCCGATAGGCGCTCCGGGCGAGCCCGGTGGACAGCGGCACGCCCCGCAAATTTTCCGTGAACCAGCTTGGGCGCGGCAGGGCGCCCGTGGTGGTGGTTTGCAGCGGCTTGTCTTTGGTGGCGGTGAACATCTGGCCCCTCC